>DAOVJH010000298.1 GCA_030673345.1 Pseudomonadota bacterium | reverse complement strand
CATGTCTGGGATGAAGATCTGGAAGAGTTAAATAATCCACTGCCTCGCTGGTGGTTGTTTATGTTTTACTTCACCATCTTTTTTGCGATCGGTTACCTGATTCTTTATCCGGGCATGGGTTCTTTTAAAGGCATCCTTGGCTGGACTGAAGTGGGTGAATATGAAGCGGAAGTGGCTGCAGCCGATGCTGAGTTTGGTCCTCTGTTTGCACAGTTTGAAAAAACACCTGTTGCTGAACTGGCCAGTGATGACGCCGCCATGAACGCGGGTGAACGCTTATTCGTTAACTACTGTGCGGTCTGTCATGGTTCTGACGCGCGTGGTGCTTCTGGCTTCCCTAATCTCCGCGATAACGACTGGTTATACGGCGGTGCGCCGGATCAGATCGAAGCATCAATCATGAATGGACGAAACGGTTCTATGCCTGCGTGGGAAGGTCCGCTGGGTGGTGCTGAGGAAGTTGATAAAGTAGCGAACTATGTGATGAGTCTTGCTGGCCGTGATGTTGATGATGCACTGGCCGCTGCCGGTAAAGAAAAATTTGATCTGTTCTGTGTTGGTTGTCATATGCCGGATGGTACGGGTAACCAGGCGCTGGGAGCGCCTAACTTAACCAATAACGTCTGGTTATATGGTGGTTCACCTCGCACGATTAAAGAAACCATTGCGAAAGGTCGTGAAGGCAAAATGCCTGCTCATAGCGAGTTTTTGGGTAAAGCCAAATCACACATTCTGGCAGCATACGTTTACAGCCTGTCTCACGAATCAGATTAGGCCTGAATATATAAAGTCAGGGTCGTATACATGGACTCAATCTATGTGTAATATGCCGGTATGAATGCGATACCTTTAATACAACGAGTGGTAGCTGTTTTATGGCCGGCCTTTATCATGGCCGGCATTGCTACCGTGTTGTTTACAACCGCATTCGATCCTGCTGTTATATTCATCGACTATGACATTAGTCGACTGGGTATGTACACAATCTGTTTTTTTCTATTCTGGTCTTTTGGCGTAATTACGGCTGCATCGACCTGTTACTTTTTAAAACCTTGTGAAGCCATTAATAAAGCCAGAGAAAGAGCAAAAGCTGAAGCGATAGAAATCGCCAAAGCGGTTGCGGAAGACAACTCTGCAGCGGCTGATAAGTAGTTTTTTTCAGCATGCCCCTTTTTTCGGTATGTCCAGTGGCGTGCTAACTAACTAATTGATTTAATAATTGTTACTGATAGATAGCCGTTATTTTTTGTTTATCAATAACAGTATCAGGTAATAAACTAATAATGGTTGAAGATACTTCCAAAGCCCAAATTAACACCAGCACTAAAGCGAATGATGCCAGTACTAACGATAAGGTAGAGCAGGAGCTTTACGCAAAACGCAAGAAAATCTATCCGCGCGAGGTGCATGGCCTGTTTGCTGCATTACGTACCATGGGTGTGGCAACGCTGCTGGGCCTGTATTACATCGTGCCCTGGCTGCAGTGGGATGAGCGTCAGGCGGTGCTGTTTGATCTGCCGGAACGGAAGTTCTACATTCTCAACATGGTGTTCTGGCCGCAGGATTTCTTTTATCTTGCTTTGCTATTAATCGTTGCTGCACTTGGCCTGTTTTTTGTTACAGCACTCGCAGGTCGTGTCTGGTGTGGTTACGCCTGTCCGCAAACAGTCTGGACAGAAGCGTTTTTGTGGATAGAGCGAAAAGTTGAAGGTTCCCGTCCGCAACAGATGAAGCTGGATAAACAACCGAACTCATTTCGCAAGATAAGGATCAAGGCCACTAAACATTTTATCTGGTTGGCCTTTTCCATATTTACCGGCCTGACCTTTGTCGGATATTTTTCACCGCTGCGTGAACTGACGGCAAACTTTCTTACTTTTGATACCGGCTCCTGGGAAACTTTCTGGATTTATTTCTATGCCTTTGCGACCTATGGTAATGCCGGCTGGTTGCGCGAGCAGGTGTGCCTGTATATGTGTCCCTATGCACGTTTTCAGAGTGCGATGTTCGACCATGATACGATGATCATCTCATTTGATGAATCACGTGGTCTGCCTAAAGGACCGAGGAAAAAAACGGTTGATAAAGCAGAGGCCGGCCTGGGTGACTGTATCGACTGTACCATCTGTGTGCAAGTGTGCCCGACAGGTATCGATATACGCGATGGTCTGCAATATCAGTGTATCGGTTGTGCTGCCTGTATCGACGCCTGTGACGATGTCATGGACAAGATGGGTTATGATCATGGCTTAATCCGCTATACCACTGAAAACACGCTGCAGGGGCAACAGACACACATCTTCCGCCCTCGTATGGTCGTTTATGCGCTGATCCTGATCGGTATAACCATCGGTGCTTTTTATTCTATCCTGACGCGCTCGCCTATCGGCATGGATGTTATCCGTGACCGTAATAGTCTGTATCGTGAGACCAATGAAGGTCTGATAGAAAATGTTTATATCATCAAATTATTAAACATGGATAATCAGGATCATAGCTACACTTTAACCGCAGAGGGTATACCTGAGTTAATCCTTAAGAAAGACGCTTCAGAGATCGTCGTAAAAAGTGGTGAAGTTGTTGAGCTGCCGGTTCGTGTACAAGTTGATGCATATAACCTTAAAAAGCGCAGTAATGAGATTAGCTTTACCTTGAAAGCGATAGGTTATGATGAATTAAACGTTGTAGAGGAAGCACGATTCCTGGGGCCTAAGTTTAAATAATGATAATCCGCTCCTACTAAAAACAATCACCCTAAAATACTATGCAAAACATTATGCAATCAAACGAAACAAGCAAACCCTGGCACCAATATCCGCTGGTATGGATGATGTTTGCCATCCCTTTTTCTGCAGTCATCATGGGTGTTGTCATGATCTGGCTGGCAATAGATACCGATGATGGTCTGGTGGCTGATGATTATTATAAGCAGGGGCTGGAAATTAACCGTGTGATTGAGCGCGATAAAAAAGCTGCCGAACTGGGTTTGAGTGCGGTCATCGAATTTGATAACAGCACAAGGATTATCAGGATACAGTTCGATAAGGGTTCTCTCGAAACTTTTCCAAAAAGTTTACCGTTGCACCTGCAGCACGCAACGCGTGCGAATAGTGATATAACCGT
>DAOVJH010000446.1 GCA_030673345.1 Pseudomonadota bacterium | reverse complement strand
GCAGAATCCGGACAGTATACTGAATGTCTGTTTTGAATTGAGCAGCCCGGAAGCGATCAAAGGTGCAGTGGAAGCGGGTATGGGCATCTCGATCGTCTCTCGTGCCAGTATCGAAAAGGAATTACGCCTGGCAACATTGACTGCAGTCGAACTGTCACCAAAGCTGGAGCGTCCGTTTTCTTTTGTTCGCCAGCGTTATAAATTTAAATCACGTGCTGCAGATGAGTTGCTCGGGTTTGCCCAGGAATTCTGTAAGAACATGGCGTAGATCAGCCGTCACCGAAATACTATGAGCGATACAAATACTAAGGTCAAAAGCAGCCAGCAATTAATTGAGCTGTTCGAGGCGATGGATGATGAACGAAAGTTGAGTCTGTGTGACTTTGCTGATTTCCTCTATGCTAAGGCGGGTCCTGTCATAAAAGAGATACCGCAGCCAGAAGAAGGGCAGCGGCCTGAAGTCGAGACCGTGGTCGGTGCAGTAAAACGTCTTAAGGGAAAATATCACATGGTCGAAAGTATGACGGTGTTTTCAGCCGCGTCTTCGCTTATGACAGACCACATGGTGAAAGGCCGTGATATTGTCGAAGTGATCGATGAGATGGAAATTTTGTTCGATGACGCGTATAAAAAATTATTACAGGATAATGAATGATTGATGTAATCAAAGGCTGGTTTGAGAAACACTTCTCAGATCCGCAGGCCATCATACTCGTTGCCATCCTGGTATTGGGCGCCATACTGGTGCTGTACTGGGGTAGCATACTGACGCCGGTGTTAGCCGGTATCATCATCGCGTATGTGTTAGAAGGCCTTGTCTGCCGGTTTAACCGCCTGGGTCTACCGCGATTTTTTGCGTTTTTACTCAGTTATGCCCTGTTTATTACGGCACTGTCACTTACCCTGTTTGTTCTGGTGCCGCTGGTTATTAGCCAGGTATCACAGCTGATCACCGACTTCCCGCATATATTAAACAAGGTACAGCAGCTGATAGTGGCTATCGCTGAACGCTATCCTGTACTGGCCGATCAGGAGATCGAAAAAATGCTGGGCGGCTTTTCGACAGAGCTGGTCAGTGTCGGGCAGAAGGTGGTCTCTGTATCACTGTCATCGGTTGTGGATGTTTTTACCGTGCTGGTCTACCTGGTGGTCGTTCCGCTACTGGTGTTCTTTCTGCTCAAAGATAAAGTTGAAATATTAAGCTGGTTCCGCCGTTTCGTGCCCGAAGACCGTGGCCTGGCCTATTCTGTCTGGAAAGAAGTCGATGTGAAAATGGGCAACTACATCCGCGGAAAACTGCTGGAAGTTGCAATCGTTGGTGTGGCTACCTTTATACCGCTACAAGTCATGGGTATGAATTACGCCGCAACCATGAGCCTGCTGGTAGGGCTTTCGGTCATCATTCCTTACGTCGGTGCTGTCGCAGTCACCATACCGGTCGCGATCATCGCATGGTTCCAGTGGGGCGCTACCAGTGATTTTGCCTACCTGATGATAGCGTATCTCACCGTACAGTTCATGGATGGCAACATCCTCGTGCCATTACTGTTTTCCGAAGTAGTAAACATGCACCCATCGGCAATCATCATCGCCGTTCTGTTCTTCGGTGGCTTATGGGGCGTGTGGGGTGTATTTTTTGCGATACCGCTGGCGACCCTCATACAGGCAGTAATCAACTCCTGGCCCTCGATACAAAACAGGGTCGTTTAAAACCTGTTACTGATTCTGAAACTTGAAATAAAAGTTAGACAGGTGTAAAACTAGGACTCCTCCCGCTGTTAAAGGATTAACGACATGCAAGATCTTCCCACAAAAATAATTTTAGTGCTTTCTTATGCACGGCGTCTTTT
>DAOVJH010000419.1 GCA_030673345.1 Pseudomonadota bacterium | reverse complement strand
TTATCGAGTTCATCGCTGTCAAATTCCAGGTCATCTTTCTGCATGGCGATGATGCGGCCTCTCAACCATTCGCCTGAAGTTAATTGCAGCCAGTCGGCATCGACGCGTTTCGGACGTGCATCTGACCAGTCTTCCAGCTGTTCATCCAGCATCTGTTGTTGTGACAGGTCTGCTGGCAGTGCACTCATTTCTTGCTGTGGTTCGATAACTGCAATATCGGGTTCTGCCTGTTTCTCAGCCGCTGGTGCGATTGTAACGTCAGGTTTTTCATCCTCAATGACAGCTTCGGTTTCTTCTATGGGTTCATAGTTTGGTTTGGTCTGGGTTTCGATCAGTGGTGGTTGAGGCGTATTATCGTCTGGTGGTATATCGGTTTGCTTATCGATCGAATCAAATTGTTCCACTTGATCAACCTGCGCATCAATTAAGGGTGGTTGTGGTGTTTCTTCAGCATCGGGTTCGATGAGCTGTTCACTTGCCTGGCTCTCATCGATAGCTGGATTTGCTTTGGTTTCTGTTCCCGGAACTATTCCCGGTTGTGAATCAGCTAGCGCCGGTGTCGATACCGGGCTGTATCGCACCATCTTCTGCGTTAACGCTGTATACGTAGCTGAAACTGGTGATTGTTGCTGTAAAGAGCAGGGCGCGTTTTAGATGCCTGAGCTTATTCACCGGTGTGTCAACTGAAGTATTGGCTTAGGCTGTTTGCTGTACTTTTAATATCGCTGGCAGCGAACAGGCTGTTGATCACGGCTGCCATATCTGAGTGATGCAGTATTACCTGTTGAATATTCTTGTCTGTTATGCCGCCGATGGCGCACACGGGTATGCTGAGTTGCTGTTTGGCCTGTGAGATTATCTCTGGTCTTGCCGTGACTGCCTCAGGTTTTGTCGATGAAGAAAACATGGTGCCAAAGGCGACATAGTCTGCCGAGTTTCTTTCCGCATTAAGTGCCAGTTCGATATCGTTATAGCAGGAGATACCAATGATGGCGTCATCGCCGAGCGTCTGTCTCGCGTGTGATAATTTAGCGTCATCTCTGCCGAGATGAACGCCGTCAGCGTTAACTGCTCTGGCGAGTTCGATGTCATCGTTGATGATGCAGATCGCCTGATATTGATGGCAGAGTTTACGTAGAGTGCTGGCCTGTTGCAGTCTCTTCTGTTTGTCTTTTGATTTATCGCGGTACTGGATGATGCTGGCACCACCCTGCAATGCCGCTTCGATGACCTCACTGAAATGGTCTTCAGTGATCAGGTTTTCATCGGTTATCGCATAGAGTCCTCTGAGTTTATCTTTCAGATTGCTGGATGCCATGCTTACTTCTGGTCCCAGAAAAAACGGTTGGGGTGGTATTGCCCCATGCCGATCCGGTTGGCGTTGACCAGTGTTTTATGGGTGTATTCCAGACTTTTTCTGACTGCACCAAGTACATCCTGTCCCAGTGCTATCTGTGCGGCTATACTCGATGCGAGGGTGCAGCCCGAGCCGTGATATTTATGTGGCAACCGCTCATTATGAAAGGTTTCCAGTTCGCGATGATTACTGAACAGGGTGTGTACCACATCAAGGGTTTTACCGTGGGTGCCGGTCAGTAAAATATATTCGACATCGGATTCCAACAGGCCCATGGCGGCCGCTGACGGCGTGTCCGAGCCGGGTGCCAGGGCGTGGACTTCATGTATGTTCGGCGTAAGGATTTTGGTAACGGGCAGCAATAATGTACGTACCGTATCGACCAGTTCCTCGGTACTTAATGCGCCGTCAGTTTCGGTGCTGAATACCGGATCGTAGATGACCGGGATGTCGGGATAGTCGGTAATGATGGAATGGATCGCCATGGCGATCTCTGCACTGCCGACCATGCCTATCTTTATTGCTGCGATCGGCATATCTTCGAGCACTGCCCGTGCCTGCTCGATGATGAGATCTGAAGGCATGGGCGCAAAAGAGATGACATCGACGGTGTCTTGCACGGTGGCAGCAGTGATAACGGATGCTGCGATGCAGCCGTGGCTGCTTAACGTTTCGATGTCGGCTTGAATGCCAGCACCGCCGGTAGGGTCTGCGCCTGAAAAGCATAATACAACAGGAGGGTT
>DAOVJH010000049.1 GCA_030673345.1 Pseudomonadota bacterium | reverse complement strand
TTTTCATTGCCGCTGTTTGGCTTTTGTTTTTTTGTTTTTGACCTTTATTCGCATTAGCCAAGCCATTGAGGTGTTGTCGGTATCATGAGCTTTCTGTGAAAACTGTCTGAGCGTACGTGCTTTTTAACGTGGGCGAGTTTTTTCACAGCATGGTGCCGGCAACACATCAATGGGAACCCCGTGCTTTTTAACGGGGCGCGAGGCGTAGCGACGGCCTTTTTTGGGTACTTTTTTTGGCTGCTGAAAAAAAGTGCCTCGCCAGTGGGGCGAGACCCACAATGCCTAAATAAAATAACCAGGTAAATATTACACAACCTGACCCTGACCCTAACTCAATCTACTCCAGCTAAACCTGAAAAAAGATCGCGGAACCCGCTATTAGCAGATAAGTCCGCTCCTACAGATGAGTATAAATATGAGGGGGAAAACCTGACTACGCAGGCTCCGCATCAAACAACGGCGTCATCGTATCCTGATCAAACTTCCCGGTCTGCAAGAAAATGATAACCTGCAAAGCCACCTGTCCCGACATCAAGATACTCAAATGACTCTCACGCACCAAAATCGAATCCGTCGCACCCTTAAGTTCGGTCTCTTCAACCGAGACAGTGCCATCATGCGGTAGTTTAGGCCCACCAGCGACAAGTCCCATGCCGATCGGAATATTACCTGCAATGACACCGATGTCCTGCCAGCCTTTCCATACAGGCACATCTCCCGACAGGCCATTTACATGGCTCTGACCCAGCATCCATCGTGTCACCGGATTTGCGTTAATACGTTTGCCGACTGCACTGCCATTCACCGGTGATGCCAACAATACGATACGGCCTTTTTTGTTAAATGGAAACTGGTCAAACAGATGCATGGCAACGATACCGCCGAAGCTGTGCGCCACGATGTGCACAATAGGGGCATCGATATTTTCGATGAATTCATTGAGTTTTGCAGCGATATCAGCAGGCGGTTTGCCCCAGACATGGTAATTGAACATGTGGCATTCATAACCGGCGTTGTTCAATCGGTGACGCAGCCGTAACAGGTCGACGCCTGCCACGCTCCAGAGACCATGCACTAAGACAACGGCTTCACGCATATGCTAAATATCGGCTGTTAGGGCGAAACGTCCAGCATGCGGTCGAGTGCCAGTTTAGCCTGCTCAGTAACACTTCCCGGCACGCTGACCTGATTAACCACATGGCCTTCGACCAGATTTTCCAGGACCCACGCAAGGTGCTGCGGATCGATACGGAACATGGTGGAACACATGCACACGTTCGGAGACATAAAATGAACATTTTTGCCCTCATGTTTAAACTGCTCATGCAGTCGATTCACCAGATTTAATTCGGTTGCCACCAGCCAACGCGTTCCAGGTTCAGCTTCGGCGATGGTATTTATTATATATTCTGTGGAACCGACATAATCGGATTTATGGCAGACTTCAAATGGGCTCTCAGGGTGTGAGATGATCTTTGTTTCCGGGTATTTCTGTTTGAAATTATCGATCTGTTCCGGCTGAAACATCTGGTGCACCGAACAGAAACCCTTCCATAAGATGATCTTTGCTTTCTGGATCTGCTCTATAGTCAAACCGCCCAGCGGCTTGTCATAATCCCACACCACCATCTCATCCATCGGAATATCCATGGTGTAACCGGTATTTCGGCCAAGGTGCTGGTCGGGGAAAAAAAGTACTTTCTCACGCTGCTGGAAACACCATTCAAGCACATGGCGTGCGTTTGTCGAGGTACAGACGATGCCGCCATGCTCACCACAGAAGCCCTTCAGATCAGCGGCCGAGTTGATGTAGGTAACCGGCGTGATAACTTCTTCCGGGTTCAGTACTTCAGACAGCTCCTGCCACGCGCGTTCGACATTTTGCAGGTCGGCCATGTCGGCCATCGAACAGCCGGCAGACATATCGGGCAAGATCGAAACCTGATCTGGACGAGAAAGTATATCGGCTACTTCAGCCATGAAGTGCACGCCGCAAAAAACGATGTAGTCCGCCTTCGAGGAGGCTGCCTGGCGTGACAGCTTTAGAGAGTCACCGGTGAAATCTGCGTGCTTGAACACTTCATCACGCTGATAATGATGACACAGCATCACCAGACGATCACCCAGCGTTTCACGGGCACGTAAAATACGTGCTTCGCAATCCTCATCATCCAGCAAGGTATATGGCTGAATTGCGGTGCTCATCTATTTAAGAAGCCTCTGTTGCTTTGTTGGCTTCTTCCTTGACTTCCACCTTACGCAATTTAAGATTTAATTCACGCAACTGCTTAGTTGAAACTTCCGCCGGTGCAGACGTTAACAGACATGCCGCTGACTGCGTTTTAGGGAATGCCATCACGTCGCGAATAGAACTTGCGCCAGACATCAGCATGACTAAACGATCCAGACCAAAAGCCAGACCTGCGTGTGGTGGACAACCGTATTTAAGCGCTGTTAACAGGAAGCCAAATTTTTCTTCCGCTTCTTCTTCTGAGATTCCTAAAATCTCAAACACGGCTTTCTGCATATCCATCTTGTAGATACGCTCTGAACCGCCGCCTAATTCAGTGCCATTGAGCACCATATCATAGGCGCGTGACAGTGCCTCGCCGGGGTCCGCTTTTAATGCTTCGGCTGAATCAAACGAAGGTGCGGTGAACGGATGATGCAGAGCCGTCCAGTTACCTTCGCTGTTTTTCTCAAACATCGGGAAGTTAACGACGAACAATGGCTGCCACGAATCATCAACCATATCTAAATCATGACCCAATTTGACACGTAAGGCACCCATTGACTCATTAACAATATTGGTATCGCCCGCGCCAAAGAACAGGATATCACCTGACTGGGTACCGGTTTTTTCGATGATAGCCGTGAGCACATCATCAGGTAAGAACTTTACGATAGGCGACTGCAGACCATCACGGCCGTCAGCCACATCATTGACCTTGATCCATGCCAGGCCTTTCGCACCATAACGACCGACATACTCTGTGTATTGATCGATCTGCTTGCGCGACAGCTGAGCACCGCCCGGTGCGCGCAACACGACGATACGGCCGTCTGGATCATTTGCTGGACCGGAGAAGACTTTGAACTCTACATCTTTCATGACCTCGGCCAGGTCGACCAGTTCCAGCGGAATACGCAGATCAGGCTTATCTGAGCCGTATCGCAGCATGGCTTCACTATGGTCCATACGCGGGAACGGGTTTGGCAGATCGACATCAAGGACCGATTTAAACAGGCCGCGGATCAACGCTTCCATTGCTTCCATCACAGCATTCTCATCCATGAAGGTCGTTTCGATATCGATCTGGGTAAATTCTGGCTGACGGTCAGCACGCAGATCCTCATCACGGAAACAGCGCACGATCTGGTAATAACGGTCCATACCCGACATCATCAGCAGCTGTTTAAATAACTGCGGTGATTGCGGCAAGGCGAAGAAACTGCCCTGATGGGTACGAGAAGGCACCAGGTAATCGCGCGCACCTTCCGGTGTTGCTTTGGTCAGCATCGGTGTTTCGATATCCCAATAACCTTCCTCTTCCAGGTGATTACGGATATAACGCGTCACCTGGCTGCGCATGCGCATGCGTTCTTTCATCTCATCTCGACGCAGATCAATATAGCGGTATTGCAGACGCAGGTCATCATGTACACCGGTATCATCAAGCTGGAATGGCGGTGTTTCAGCGGCATTCAGCACCTGCAGATCCAGGCCCAGAATCTCAATTTTACCGGATGTCAGCTCTGGATTAATCGTACCCTCAGGGCGTGAACGCACACGACCGGTTACACGCAAAACATATTCATTTCGAACGTGCTCAGCAATCTCGAATATCTCGGCACGGTCAGGATCAAACACCACCTGCACAAGACCTTCGCGGTCACGTAAATCAATAAAAATAACACCACCGTGGTCACGGCGACGATTGACCCAGCCACATAAGGTGACTTCTTGATCGAGTAATTCTTCGGTTACTGCTCCGCAATAATGACTGCGCATGTGTTAATCCAGTATGTTGTGTGAAAATGTAAGCTAATACCCGTGTTATGTGGGCATACCAACTATTTTTCAATGTGTTAAAAAAGGGTCGATTGTACCGTATTCGGGCGTATTCAGGCTTAGTTTTTTACTTTTTTGCTTTTAGTTGAGTCGCCTGAGGGTTTCTTCTTTGCTGTCGCTTTTTTATTATCCTTGCTCCCGGCGCTGGCTTTATCCTCACCGACAACATTCTTCTTATTACCTGATTTAAAATCTGTTTCATACCAGCCGCCGCCTTTCAGTCGAAAAGCGGCTGCCGATACTTTCTTCTGCATGCTCGATTTACCGCACGCAGGGCATTTTTTTAGCGGTTTATCGCTAATTTTCTGCAAAACTTCTTCTTCGTGCCCACATTTTGTGCACTGGTATTCGTAAAATGGCATAACTGGCTCGTAATAAACACTAAAAACAGGCGGACAATTATATATGTCGATACATAAATCCATCAACACCCATATATGGGCAATCCGATGAATACACAAGTCATTTATCAAATACAAAAAAAGCCGGGACAAGCCCGGCTTTTTTTTGCAGTTATAAAAGTATTACTGTTTGATACCAATGACCATTCCCATATCATACTCACCAGCTACACTGTCACTGCCGACATTACGCAAGATAAGCATATTGCCATCAGCAGAAACATAACCTTCAAGCGTCTGCGAGAAATTACCATCTGTAGCACTCATGGTAACAGCGCCATTGGCGGCAACCGAATCCACAGTCAGAACATCAGTCACTGACGTTGCAGTGATAGCTTCTACTTCTGCAACATCGTTGCCACGGTAAATACCGCGGCCACTACCGTCCAATGTAGCTGTTGAAGAATCTGCATTAAATGTCACTGCACCGTTACCCAGGGTAACGATCTCTGAATAACCACTCTCTCCCATGGCAAGAATCAGTGGAATCAACTTATAGGTTGCACCATTTAATGAAGCAGCCATATTAGTGCCAAGTTCAACCATCACCAGCATCTCATCATTGACATTTGTCACGGTCGGAGCGCCTGTAGATTCATCATCGACAAAAGCCATAATACTACCATCTGCACTAGCAAAACCTTCCAGCGCATTGACACCCGGATCAATGGTTACCAGACCGGTCGCTGAAACCGTGTAAGGAATTACATCATCAGTCAGCGGTTCTGTCGAAGCAACCAGGTTCAATGTTACTGCAGGCAATGTTGCCGGTGAACGGGTCAGCTCCTCCTTGTCGAATGCACCGGTTGCTATGGTGGCTTCATCAGTAGCAGGATTAAAACTAACCACACCCACCGTACTGTCATAAACAGCTACCGGTGCAGTATCAAGATTAATATTGAACGCGACCATGCCATAGTTTCCACTGATATCAGCCGTCGTCATACCACTGCCCTGCCGCAGCAGCATCAGCTGAGACAGACTAACTTCATCACCTGAACGCGCATTGGGATCAACCGCATCATTAATACCATCACCGTTAGTGTCCGTGGTTTCGTATCTCACGCTGTTATCGCCTAACATAGACACATAGGCAGTACCGTTAGCTGCAGGGTACATGAAATACGTCGCTGGTGGATAGCGCCAGCCATAATCCGGGCCATCACCCTCAGGATCATTGGCACCACCGACATCAACCGTCTGAAGTTCTTCTTCGAACGGGAATGACAAGGTAACGTTACTGTCCGCATCGATCATTGCCGGGAAACTGTCACCTGATTCACCGAGAGAAATCTCATGGTAGATATTGGTATTACCCTGATCATCCACTGAATAGTTAGTAAACGTATCGATCAGCGAGCTACCGATAGTCAGCGTCAGTCCGCCATTACCGGCATCGGCGATGTTAATGCCTTCACTGATGATATCCATCGCAAAGGTACCGTACAGTATACCGCTGGTGTTCGGATCTGAATCATGCATTCCTACAGAAAACTCGACGATATTCCAGTCACCTGCAGCCGCTGCTGCTGCAGTGCCATCATCGGCTACCGCTTCTATTATGGCTATCTCGTTATCAACAAACTGACCGACCTCCGCTTCCAGCTGTGCCAGCATGGTCGTAAGGTCTGCTGTGGCAGTTAGATCAAATTCTTCTACCTTACCCTGCAGTGAGACAACTTCATTAACGGCAAGATCAGCCAGCACCAGGTTTTCATCATCAACAAACTTGTCGAGAACGAACTGCGAGATCGGGTTGATATCTACCGCTTCTTCGACCACCATCGCACTCATCGATGCACCGCTGTTACCGGTAATACGTACGATCAGGTTACCTGCCAGGCTCACACCGGTAGGCAGTGCAAGTGAATAGTCACCGGTTATCGATGTAGAGGTCGTAGCAAGAACCTCGCCGACCTGGTTACCATCATCATCAATCCTGATTAACTCAACAGTAGCACCGGTCACTGGTTCTAAACCTGTGATACCCGCGATGGCTGCAGAGAAAGTATATTCGACCACAGCAACTAAAAATGATTTATTGTATTCCAGTTGAGCAATAACACCCTGAGGCGCCTCAGCAGTACCTGTAATTGTCGTAGCGGGAACAACGCTGTCACCGCCGCTGCTGCATGCTGCCAGGGCAACACTGCAGGCAAAGACCAAAGGTTTGATAATAGGTAAACGATTCTTCATAAATTCTTCCTCTATAGCTTTTAAATGAAAAGATTTTTTCAAACAACTTTTCGATAATAGGACACATATGTTCCACTTACCAATTAATTCAAAGTAAAAATAAAATAATTCCAAAAAACCATGCCATTCCTTTAAATCAATATAAAACATGAGCTTAACTGTCATTTTTTCGACACACAGGAGAAACGATTTCGTAATAAACCATCATTTTTTTCCATCATAATTAAGTTAACGTAAACTACTGAACATGACGACTTCAACCGGGCATCAAGAGAAAACGATACTTATCACAGGCTGCTCCAGCGGCATCGGATATTGTGTCGCCAAAGGACTAAAACAACGTGGTTATCGGGTCATCGCTACCGCCAGACGTGAAGAAAGTGTCGAACAGCTAAAGAAGGAAGGGTTTGACTGTCTGCTACTGGATCTCGCTGACAGCAAATCCATTCAACTCGCATTTCAGCAGGTGTTAAAGCTGACAGACGGGAAATTGTACGCGCTGTTTAATAATGGCGCCTTCGGTCTGCCCGGTGCAGTAGAAGATTTGACCCGGGAAAACCTGCGTTTTCAATTCGAGACCAATGTCTTTGGCTGGTTAGAACTGACCAACCTGGTTATTCCCATCATGCGTGAACAGGGTTTTGGCCGCATAATCCAGAATAGTTCCGTGCTTGGTTTTGTCGCCATGCCTTTTCGCGGTGCCTATAACGCCAGTAAATATGCCATCGAGGGGCTAAGCGATACCCTGCGGCTTGAACTTAAAAACACTGATATTCATATCAGCCTGATCGAACCCGGCCCGATCATCAGCCAGTTTCGCGCCAATGCGGTGAAAGAGTTACAGCAGCATATCGACATCGAAAACAGTGTACATCGAAAAAAATATCTAGACGTACTCGAACGCTTAAACAAGAAAGGTCCGGCAGCCCCATTTACCCTGCCGCCTGAAGCCGTACTTAAACGTGTGATCTTCGCACTGGAATCCAGACGACCAAAACCGCGTTATTATGTGACTTTTCCGACCTATCTATTCGCCTTTCTCAAACGCATCCTCAGCCACAAGCAACTAGACCACATTCTGGTAAAAGCAGGAAATGATGGTAAGCAATAATAGGTAACAGCACCTTCAGTAAAACTTCTCTAATATTTAGCCAGCTATCATAAATTAACTAATTTTTAGTCTATTATCTAATTTAGACACTGTTTAAAAACAACGCTAAATAATTACATAACAAAGGAAAATACTCCTCAGGACATGAGCAAGGATCCCATAAAACTTACCATCGGTTTAGGTTTCGCCGGTGTACTCTCCCTCATGGGCTTGATCAGCTTCATCTCTTTCTCTCAGATGAACGCGATCACCGATCAGGTAAGCAAACTACTCGCCGAGACCAATACAAAAACTTCTGCTGCCAATACCATGCGTGACAGTATACGGC
>DAOVJH010000180.1 GCA_030673345.1 Pseudomonadota bacterium | reverse complement strand
GAAACTTGATTCCTGATGGATGATCGCCATCTGTACCTGGATGGGCACACCCCAACGCTCGAAGCTATCTTTAGAATCATCGTACCAGTCATCTTTCTCTTCGAAGATGTCACAGATATTATTGATATTTTTTGGCGGCGCACTGGAACAACCGACCAGTAAAACAAGATTAATTATCAGGAAAAGTTTTAACATTATTTAAAAAAGTCTTTGGTCATTGGTCTTTCGTCAGAGACAAACGATTAACGACTACTGACTGACGACCTCTTTCAATTTTTTAGGCCAAAACGCATCCAGCACTCTCAATACCGTCACCACATAAATCGCAGCAAGCGAAATAAATAAAATGCGTTTAATAAAGATATCTGTGAAGTTCGTACCTTCGTCCAGGCTGCTATTGACCAGGATGATCATCGCCACCATTGCCGAAGGAAGATATTTAGCAATTGGTCGCGCAGAGTTTATCGCACTGCCAAAACCAAGGCTTGCTAAAAATACGAGTAAAACTAAAAAGTGATATTCTGGTACGGCGACCAGCGCCCAGTAAACGAAAAAGGCAACGCCACCGCCAATCAGCGTCGACTTGATCGAGTTCATGCCAGCTTCTTTACCCTTATCCAGATTTGGTGACAGAGTGAAGATAGCGGCAAACACCATCACCTGTATCTGGCTTGTCCAGTTATTGGCAATGAATACGATCGCTATCGGCAGCGCCACGATAGTGCTCTTTAATGCGAACTCCGCAGCCGGCGCTGAATAACCCGGCTGGTATCCCGGCGCCACTTGCACTTTCTGGGGCATTGCCGGTCCGCCAGGCGCATCGGGCACAATATAATGCGCCAGCCACAACAAACCTATCGTTAACCAGCTAGAACCAACCAGGCCCGATACAACACCGATAGCAAGCCCTTCATGCACACCTGCCAGCATCGGCATTAACAACAGATTGATTAATAACATCAGCACCAGCCAGAACGAACCACCGCGATTCAAGTGATAGTAGGTATGAAATAATGCCAGTGCCAGAAGCGGAATGTAGATGACCGTATGCGGCAATATAAACATAGTAAATATATAACCAACACCAAATGCAAACAGGGTATCACGCATATTTCGCATGCCTTGTTTAAGCGTTAATTTAGGCAAAGGTAAAGCAAGGAAAACGGCTGACAACACCGGAAACAAAAAAGACAACGGCCATGCAATACCAAAAGCCAAAGCAGTAGCGATAGTTACGCCTACTGCGTAACGGAGTGCTCTTACCTGTTGTGGATTTGTTAGTTGCAAATTAATAAATAAATGAGAACCAGCTAAGCATCCGTATCCAGATCCAGCCCAGCGAATTGATCAGCCAGTTATCAGTAGAATAAAACTGCACATCCGCCTGCCCACCTAACCGCAGTAGCCCCCTGGTACTCTCAACATCAAAGGTTACATAAACAGGGAAACGCTGTGCATCACGCAACCAGCCGGCACTGTTTTCGATAGTTTCGAGGTCACCGATTGCGCCACCCTTTTCATGACTAACAGCAAATCCCATACTACTAACCTTACCCTGAAAGATCCTGCCCGGTGCCGAATCGAGGATAAAATCAACCGGTGTGCCTTCCTCCACGTTAGCGATGCTGTTCTCACGCAGATTTGCTTTTATCCAGACATTATCTACTTCTATAAATGTCATCAACGGGGCGCCAACACTGGCAAAATGTCCCTCATCTATCTTCAGGTTTGTGATACCACCATGTGATGGAGCAACTATGGTTGTTCGCGACAGATCTATCTGTGCTTTTTTAAGTTTCGCTATAGCCGAGCGTATTTTTGGATTTTTATTACCTTTAGCACCCAATGCCTGCTTTGCTTTTTCGAGCTCGGACTTTGCGCTGACCAGTTGCGCATCTGCCTGTATGATAGCAGCCCTGGCTTTATCACCCTGCGCTTTTGAATAAATCTGTTTTTTCTCTAATTCAAAGACACGTTTACCCTGAGCTTTGTAGTGATTTACATTTGCCTGATACTCGACAACCTTCGCCTGCGCAGTAGTCACCGACGCTGTACCTGCACCGATATCCTGACCGGCAAGTTCTAATTCTGTCTCGGCATTATCGACGGCAAGCTGGTAATCAGCCGGATTTATTTTTAATAAAACATCACCTTGCTGTACCTCCTGATCTTTACCAACATTAACTTCGACCACTCGCCCGGCAACCTGCGAGACGATAGGCACAACATAAGCCTGTACTCTCGCCTGATCAGTCCACGGTGCAAGACGGTCGGCAACGATGTACCAGACAAACACGATAGCGATAGCGATTAAGGCTATACGCGTTATGCGCTTGACGGGGTCGTTTGTATTTACTCCAGCAGATTCTTTTGTTTCTGACATCGCTTATATCTTCTTTATTATTTAAATACAGAATTTTTAAATGTAGGTCGGGACAAGGTATTTTCGCTCCCGACATATAATAAATACGCCTGCAACGTTCCTTATGCAGGCCTACTAACTAACAGTTTCAGTTTTATCCAGCCATGCCATAAACAATTCATAACCCAGAGCGAGAACAATCGCACCGACGAACAGACCGATGATGCCAGACATCACCATGCCGCCGATAGCTCCAAGCAAGATTACTAACATCGGAATTTTCATACCACGTCCGAGGAATAGCGGTTTCAAGAAAGCATCACTACTGCTGACGACGATACAATAAACAAGAAATATAACGGCAGGTGTAGTCTCAGCAACAGAAAATACATAAGCACTAACAAAACCTAATATTACGATGGGTGGAATCTGTGCGATCGCAACAACCATGACAGCCAGCGTCCATAGACCCCACGCAGGCACGTCCATCACCATCATACCCAGAGCTGACAACACTGCCTGTATCATCGCCACACCCAGGACACCCTGCGCCACACTACGAATGGTATCTCTAGATAAATTGGCAAAGGACAGTCCTGATTCAGCACTGGTCAAACGTGTAAAAACTTTAACCGTAACATCATAGGCACTGGACGCATTAGCCACTAGAATGCCAGAAATTATTATCGATAGCACAAATTGCAATATGGTACCTGCTGCACCCGCTGCTCCAGATACGATAGCTTTACCTACTTTTTTAGTTTCAGCTTCGTATTTTTTTAACGTTGCCTCTAAGTTATCTGATGCCTGCGACCATACCGCGTGTGCTTTCTCACCGATTAGCGGCCACTCTTTAACGCTGTCATTTGGTGGCGGTACCTCCAATGTGCCAGCTTCATAACGTTCAGAGATAATACTGGAGCTATCGATGATCGAATTGGAGATCATCACTGTTGGCGTAATAAGCAATGCCAGTGTTATCAAGGTATAGACTATAGCCGCTAGTTTATTTTTGTTGCCCATCGCCGATTTCAACTTCAGAAACAAGGGATAGATAGCAACAGCGATGATAACGCCCCACATGACCGGCACGATAAACGGTGTGATGATTTTGAAACACCAGGTAGCAAGTAAAAGCAACAGACCAAGTCTTACCGCCGCCTCTATTGTATTTTGGGTAAAGTCAGAACTATTCATAGTTTGTTCCCGGTTTTTTGTTATTTTTAATTGTCGGAACTATAACGCAATAACACGTTTAATGAAATCGACTCAGCAGCCCTTATCTAACTAAATAGATGAGCCATCATCTCGGCATATGTCACTATATTGAACTGACACACTACCCGTTAATTACCTTCATTTTCAGGTCGCTTACCATTTCACGACAGGAACATGATCAAAAATAATAAGCTGAATGACTCGTTGCATCTGCTAAAAAGTACGTGTTACATTAGACTTACTTTAAAAGGATGATACATAGTGGGTCCTTTATGATTAAACGATTATTTTTATCAGTACCCATATTTGCTGTTTCCAGCACTCTCTACGCAGTCGACATCAACGGCTTTACCCTCTCAGGCGATGAACGTGCCGGCTGGGTTTCATATGACTACGGCAACCCAAATGGTGACCCGACCATCAATAAAGGCCACAAAGATTCTGAAGGCTTTTATGTAGTACCAAAGCTGTCTCTTCAAACACCCGAATTCAGCAACTTTAATGCAAAGATCACCGTTGCCGGTGCCACCGACTTTGGCATCAACGATGAAGACAGGCAATCAAGAAACTTCGTCTTCGACCCAACAGAAAATGAATCATTTGTCATCCTGCAGGAACTCTATCTCGAATACGATAGCGAAACTCACAATGCGCTGATCGGGCGCAATGAGATCATCACCCCGATGATCGACTTCGATGACTGGTATATGCTGGGTAACAGCTTCGAGATAGCGAGATACACCAATACAAGTTTAAAGAATCACCGGTTTCATATCGGTTATTTTAACAAGATGTCTGGCGTCTGGGACAGCGGCGCCAATGGTACAGAGTTCCACAAAATGTCAGATGCCAGCTTTGTACCACAGGTAAATAAAGACGAAGCAGATGGTAAAGGTGTGCACTATTTAGCCGTAGAATATAACGGAG
>DAOVJH010000165.1 GCA_030673345.1 Pseudomonadota bacterium | reverse complement strand
TTCCAGGCTTTTGCTACAGCCTGACCTTCTTCCCATGGTACGTCGATATCGTGGGTGTCATGAATGATCAGCCTCGGCATGTCGATCTTTTTAATGAGGTTCATCATCGAAAGTTCTTCCCATATATGGCTGCCGAAAGCATTCGCGATACTATCGACCAGATTTTTTCTGGTCCGTCTGTTTAGCTGTAGAGCATCTGAAAACTTATGCACTAGCCCGAGAGTAGTTGCCGGGGGAGAAATCGTAACGACGCGATTTGTTTTTAAACCGTGTGTGATCGCCAGTGCTGTGCAAGGTCCGCCAAACGAGTGTGTTATAACTGATTCAAACGGGCCATAGATTTCCTGTAGTGCCAGGATGGTATCGGATATCTCATACAGATTTGTTTGTTTACCGGAGCTTTTGCCGTGTGCAGGGGCATCAAAACTAATTACGCGATAACCGGCATCGACCAGTGGTCCAACAAAGGAGCCCAGCTGTGTACCGCGACCGCTCCAGCCATGTACCAGCAGTATCGTCCCTTTATCGGTAGTTTCTGCCTGTCCCCAGGTAAATGCTGCGATGTCCCGGCTATTGATTGAGTGGTATTCAATAACGGCAGATTCCAGCGCACTTTGCTCAGAAGCCGGTGTTTTGAACCGGGTTGGGGTAAGCCACATATTATAGGCGATACGGCCTGCAATCTTTGGTGACAGGTAACCGCCAAGTCTGAAACCAAGCTGTATAAGCTTTAAAGTCATAGGTTTATTGCGTGGTTTTTTGTTTTGAACCGATAGTGATGCTGTTATTGTCTGGTTATCAATAACAGATTCAGCAACATCGTTTGACATGATTTTCACCTTTTGTAGGGCTATTATTTCTCCTCTTTAAATTAGTTGCTCATTGCAACTGTTTTGTAACGAAACTTAATCATAAAAAGTTGCAAATTGCAACTAATGATTTTATAGTTCATTTATGTCTCGTAATAAATTTAATGATCTGAACTGCTCGTTATCTGATTCACTGAACCTGATCGGTGAGTGGTGGACGATTCTAATCTTGCGTGAATCATTTTTTGGCACACGCCGTTTTGAAGATTTTCAGCAACAACTGGGCATCGCCAGAAATATCCTTACCGCACGATTAAGCACCCTGTGTGAGAGCGGGATACTGGAGCGTGTACCTGTCAAACAGGGCGCCAAGCGGCATGAGTATCAGCTTACGACCATGGGCCGTGATCTGTTAACCATCGTTATTGCGCTGACACAATGGGGTGACCGCTGGCTTCGTAAGGATCAGGGTGTGCCGGTAACATTTATCGAACGCAACAACGGTGAAGAGATACCGAAAGTCTGTGTCCGTGCAAAAGATGGCCGTGAGCTGAAAACACGAGATATCGCCATGCTACCTGGATCTGGCGCGAGCGAAGATACCCGAAATCGCTTAAAGCAGATAGCGGAGAAATGGGAAAAGAGGATGCAGCAAGAATCAAATAGCTAAGCCGTCTTTCAATGCTGCTCTAGAATCGATAGAGGTAACTCAGATTTGCGAATAGATATTTAGTACCGGCAGTCTAATTTTTTTGTATACGCAATCGATAATCATGAGTAAACCTGAACTGTTATGCATCGGGCACCGGGGTGCGATGATGCATGCCTCTGAAAATACGCTGGCATCGATCCATAAAGCATTGTTGCTCGGCGCATTATGTATCGAAATTGACGTCTGCAGTGTCGATGGGCATCTTGTCGTTTTTCATGATGAGCGTCTCGAGAGAACAACGGACGGCAAAGGTTATCTGAAAGATCAGACGTTTGAATATCTGCGCTCACTGGATGCAGGCGATGGCCAGTGTATTCCTACGCTCGAGGAAGTTTTGTTGGCGATCGATTCGAGAGCAGGGCTCAATATCGAACTGAAAGGTTCAGGTGCTGCTGCTCCGGTGGTTCGGTTGATTGCTGAGCTTGTCGCTGGCGGTTATGATAAACAAACGATCCTGATATCCTCGTTTAATCACCGGGAATTATCTGAGATAAAACATCTGGATAATGAGATAAAACTCGGTGCGCTGATACGTGGGCTGCCGGTTGACGACACACGGTTTGCCAAAGACCTGGGTGCATTCTCTGTACACCCGTCACTGGATTTTGTCGACCAGCAATTTGTCGATGATGCGCATAGCAGAGGGTTAAAAGTTTTTGTTTATACGGTAAATCACCCGGAAGATATAGAACGGATGTACCAGCTGGGTGCCGATGGTGTATTTACAGGTTTTCCTGAAAGAGTGGTAGAACACTATGTACAGAGAGATAATGCGAGCAGGTGGTGCGTGTGACAGAAGCCAGGCTGAGATGGTTTGCTGTTTTATTTAGGGCCATGTATCAGCAGCTTTGGCGGGTAACCTTCATCGACTGCGGTGCTGACGATGGCGCCGTATTCGATCTTCAGCCGGCTGTATACATCATTGAGTGACATCTTCAGTATGTTTGCAGTGATGGCTCGGGCGACGCCAGCGTGTGCCACTATCAATATGTGTTTATCCTGGTGTTGTTCGATGATGCCGAGGTAAGCATCCCATACCCGTTGTGAAAAAGTATCTAGCGGTTCTGCACCTTTAGGTCGGTTGTTTACCGGGTCCTGGTAAAAATGATTCAGTGCTTCACTGTCTTCAGCAAGGATATCTTCGGGCGTTTTCCCTTCCCATTCACCGAAGCCGATCTCTTTCAGATTATCTTCGATGCTGAAAGAGATCTGTAGATCGTTTGCCAGCTCCTGGCTGAATTCAAGGCAGCGTTTTAAAGGTGAAGAAACGATATGTTGCCATTGCGCTATCTCAGGAACAGCAGCGCGCATCTGTGACCAGCCTTTCTCTGTGAGCGCATCGTCGACACTATAACCTCTGTAGCGTCTGCCACCGACAGGTTCACCATGCCTGATCACATCGATATAAGTCGTCAATTAAATATACCACCCAGTGTCATCACTGCGAGCATGCCGATCCATACGATAACCGATCGCATGACCAGCGCCTGTGCTGCATAGACACCGGCAAGCTCCGATTTCATCTCCAGATTCCGCATAGCGCCAAGACCGGTAGATACCAGTACTTCGTTATTACCTTGAGATAGATCTGAGGTATAGGCACGGTCTTTATAAGCATGATAGGCGCCGTCGAAGTTTCCGGTGAGTGCGTAACCAGCAGCAAGCATGCGAGCTGGAACCCATGCCATGATAGCGTGAATAAACATCGAAAATTCTGCCAGGTCATCGTATTCGATCTGTTTGCTGAGTTCTGATATCAAGCGATAGAGCATGCAGCCGAATGGGCCGAAGATAACGAACCAGAAGATGGTGGCAAAGATCCGTTCATTGGCAACATATAATATCGCGCGCGTTACATCACTGGTCTGCTGGTCTGGTGAAGTTGATGCGGCGGTATCGGTAATAGTGCCGGCATAGTGCAGTGCTTCATCGTCATCGCCCAGCGTGCGGGCGTGGATATAAGCTTCGATATCGGTGCTCAAGCAGGCAGGCCCCAGGCAGTAGATGAAAACGATGATGCCAAAAATAAATGCCGGCAGATTAAATAACAGATCCTGCAGCAGGATCTGGACACCCAGCAGCAGCAAAACAGGCAAAGCAAGGATTACGATAAACTGCAGCGGCGGTACACGCTTTCCTGTAACACGCTGAATCGCCTGTGCGTAAAACTCAAACCACGTCATGTCGCGCAGATCGTGCAGATGACGAAATGTGCGATCGAGCAGTAGACCAAGAATGATTGAAATTAGTGCCATGCTTTTAAGAGATAAGTGTTTGTTATTGTTCTAATAATGTAACTATAGCTGTTTCTTAATGAAATTGCTTATTCATGCGTGTTGAGTCTGTTATTAAGTTTGTCCCAGTCAAAACCCGTGCCGGGGTCTTTTTTACGGCCTGGTGCAATGTCACTGTGCCCGGTAATGTTATCAGTAATAGCCGGGTAGGCCGTCTGTAAAGCACTGACCAGTTGCGCAAGTTGCTGATACTGGATGTCTTCAAAACTATCGCTGTCGGTGCCTTCAAGTTCGATACCGATGGAGAAGTCATTGCAGCGTTCCCGCCCCTGATAATTTGACTGGCCGGCGTGCCAGGCACGTTCATGAAACGGAACAAATTGTATGATTTCACCAGAGCGTTTGATCAATGCATGTGATGACACCTGCATCTCATGAATCTCATCGAAGTAGGGATGTTCATTTTTATCTAATTTATTCTGAAAGAATTGTTCGATTGCATCACCACCATATTGTCCGGGCGGCAGGCTGATCGAGTGCACGACGATTAGATCGATCGCGGTATCATCCGGGCGAGTGTCCTTGTTTGGCGAAAGACATTGTTTGCACTGTTCGAGTAGCCCGGTTTTTGTATTTATTTGCATGGTTGGATTATAGCCGTGGTTGGGTAACTTTTCTTTTATTGACGGTTTGGTGTTATTAGCATGCATGGCTTTTATATATTTTGGCCATGCGGTTATATCACCGCGAGTAATGTACTCACCTGTAGGAGCGGAACCTTGTTCCGCGATCTTTTGGTTTTAGGTTTAGCTGATGTAGCTTGAGTTATGGTTAGGTTGAGCAATAGTTACGGTAGGTGTTTAGTTAGGCATTGCGGTATTCGCACCGCGGGCGAGTCACT
>DAOVJH010000021.1 GCA_030673345.1 Pseudomonadota bacterium | reverse complement strand
GCGTTAGGTAAAATGCTGTTTATGGATCCTCGTTTCTCATCTACCGGTACCGTTTCATGTAATTCCTGTCACAATGTGATGGAGGGTGGTGATGATAGCCGTACCTTCTCTATGGGTGTACACGGTAAGACGGGTGGTCGTAATGCACCGACTGTCTGGAACTCGGCTTTTCATTCTGTTCAATTCTGGGACGGTCGTGCTGATCTGTTAGAAGACCAGGCTAAAGGCCCGGTAACCAATCCTGTTGAGATGGGTGTGTCTGAGATCGAGCAGGCGATGGACAAAGTACGTGCTATCCCGGGTTACAAGCCTTACTTCGATAAGGCCTTTGGTAAAGATTCTATGACAGTGATCAATGCGGCGAAAGCCGTTGCTGCGTTTGAGCGTACCTTGATCACCCCTGATAGCCCTTATGATAAATACGTGAAAGGCGACAAAAAAGCCATGACCGCACAACAGATAAAAGGCATGGAAACCTTTGCAGCGACAGGCTGTGCCTCATGCCATTCGGGTGCCGCATTTAACGGTCCTAAGATGGAATTCGGTCAGGGTTTTTACACGAAGTTCCCGACATTTGCTGATAATGTCTATAACAAAAAATATGACTTGAGTGCGGATAAAGGTCGTGAAGAAGCAACGGGTAAAGCCGCTGATGCACACCTGTTCCGTGTATCCACTTTACGTAATATCACCGATACGGCGCCATATTTCCATAATGGTTCGGTCAATGATCTTTCAGAGGCGGTTGCGCTGATGGCAAAAACACAGCTGAATAAAGACCTGTCTGATAAAGAAGTAAAAGACATTGTTGCTTTTCTTAGCGCATTGACGGGTGAGTACCCTGAAATTATTATGCCACGCCTGCCTGCGACATCAGGTTATAGTCTGGTCGCAGATTAAGCTAAAATACGTCAATATTAAAATTTAGAAGGTTGCATGGTATGGCTACAGTTGAGATAACAAAAGAAACATTACAGGACACCATTGCAGATAATGGTATCGTCATTATCGATTTCTGGGCGCCCTGGTGTGGCCCGTGTAAATCGTTTGCACCTATCTATGATGCGGTTTCTGAAAAGTATGAAGATATCGTGTTTGCGAAAGTGAATACAGAGGATGAGCAGGAACTGGCCGCAAGTTTTCAGATCCGTTCGATTCCAACACTGATGATATTTCGTGATCAGATAGCGATATTCTCGCAAGCGGGTATGCTGCCAGAAAGTGCGCTGGAAGAAGTAATCGGTAAGGTCAGGGACCTGGATATGGATCAGGTGCGTAAGGAAGTAGAAGAACAGCAGGCAGAAGCGAAAGCGTAGTTATAAGTTGTCTGAAAAACAGCTGGCTGATCTGGCTGGTTTTAAATACTAAAAAAGCCCCGAATTTTTCGGGGCTTTTTTATGGTTGATGACTGTCTGTTTAGGATATCTGCAAGCTGAAATAATCAGTTCAAAACTATTTTTTTTCTTTTTTAAGTTTTGCTGTTTCTTCATGCAGTGCTTTTTTAAGCGCGGTATCTTTCTCTTTTTCTGCTTTTATTAGCGCCTTTTCAGCATCAGAAGCTTCTTTTAATTGTGCCCTGGTCTGCTGTAATTCTTTTTCCAGATCTTTTAGCTTTTCGTCGAGTTCTCTATCAAGTTCTTCTGTCAGGGCAGCCGATTTGGCTGCAGCGGTTTTTTTCCTGGCGGCAGCTTTGATCGATTTTTTTCTTATAACTTCAGGCAGCTCTTTTTTGATCTCCAGTTTTTTGACGGTGGTATTACCTGAGAGTGTCTTAATCTTTTTGCGGGGGCGAATCTTCGGTTGAGGTGTTTCGATACGGGTATGGGTAACCGCAGGTTTTGCACTTTTAGGCAAAGGTGTCACCGGTGCCAGCATAGGTTTGACCGGTGTGCGTTTTGGTCGCAGACCGCGTAATGCAGATTTTACGCGTTTGGTCACTTCGGTGACATCACCATGTGCTTCGAGGATGTGAAGTACGCCTTTGTGTTTGTAGTAATCGCTTAAGGGTTGGGTGAGGGTTTCAAAAATATGTAAACGCCTTTCGATGATAGTTTCGCTGTCATCTGTGCGGTGGTGTAATGTGCCGCCGCATTCGTCACATTTATCATCGATGGCTGGCGGTTGGGTAAACAGGTTGAACAGTGCTCCGCAGGATATGCAGGTGAGGCGGCCGATCATGCGCTGGATAAGCATCTCGGCGTCAACATCGAACTGTAATACCGCGTCGATTGGTTTACCGAGTTTATCCAGGATGTTATCGAGCGCTTCTGCCTGTGCGATATTGCGTGGAAAGCCATCGAGTACAAAGCCCTGGTCAGCATCAGGGCGGGCGATACGTTCACGTATCATACCTATCACGATGTCGTTGGGTACCAGCTGGCCGGCATCCATAATTGTTTTTGCCTGACGGCCAAGAGGCGTCTGTGCAGCGACAGCGGCGCGTAACAGGTCGCCGGTTGCGATCTGCGGGATATGGTACTTTTCTGTTAAGTATTTAGCTTGTGTACCCTTGCCTGAACCGGGTGCTCCAATCAGGATTATTTTCATATCTATGCCCCACCACTCGTTTTTTTTGTATATCAGTGGCTTATTTGTTTTTTTTGCCTGTTTACAGGTTGCTGAAGCGACACTATAAACATTCCCTTACATTTAGTTAAAGGGATTCTATCGATTGTTGAGAAATTGTCGAGCCTGAAACAGCTGAAACACTATATAATTGAGTAACTTTTTTGCTAATTCGTACTTTTTGCGTGTTTTTGCTCGAAAAAACGATAAAAATAATAATAAATCCTTTTTAATCAAAATTTTCTATGCCGTATCAGTCTCATTATTCTGATCATTCTTATCA
The DNA here is from genome assembly GCA_030673345.1 of Pseudomonadota bacterium. GTDB lineage: Bacteria > Pseudomonadota > Gammaproteobacteria > SZUA-229 > SZUA-229. The sequence goes on along the minus strand of DAOVJH010000021.1, from coordinate 7,956 downwards.
GGCGAGTTTGTTTAAGTTTCGCGTGATTGTAGCAGTGCTTATCTGTTTGCTGATGCTGTCCGGGCTGTTATTTCGCCTGGCCTGGCTGCAGATCGTTGATTACAAACACTTTGCTGACCTGTCTGAGAATAATCGTATCCGGCTGATGGAGCTGCCGCCCACGCGCGGCCTTATCCATGACCGTAACGGGGTTGTTCTGGCTGAAAACAAACCGACATTTCACCTCGAGATAATCCCGGAACAAGTTGATGACATGGATGCGACTTTAACCGGTCTGAGAGAGATCGTCACTATCAGTGATAGCGAGATAGAGCGGTTTAAAGATCAACTCCGTGTTCGCCGTTCGTTCCAGCGTATCTCACTGCGTACCCGTCTAAATGAAGAGGAAGTTGCAAAACTGGCAGTGAACCGCCACCGTTTTCCCGGTATGGATATAAATGCGCGATTAAGCCGTTATTATCCACAGGGTAAAGCGGCCGCGCATGCGGTAGGTTATGTCGGCAGGATCAATCGGAAAGAATTGACCGTGATCGATGAGGGCAATTATCGTGGCACTTCGCATATCGGTAAAACCGGGCTTGAAAAATATTATGAGGCCGAGCTGCATGGCATGGTCGGTCGTCAAAAAGTTGAGGTAAATGCGCAGGGCAGAGTGTTGCGTGCCATCGACAAAGTTGCCCCGATTGCCGGTAATGATCTGGTTCTGAACCTGGATATTGAATTACAAAAAATAGCTGAAGAAATGTTGGGTGATTTTGCGGGTTCAGTTATCGCGATCGAACCACATAATGGTGCAGTCGTAGTGTTTGTCAGTAAACCTGGTTTTGATCCTAATCTGTTTGTTCACGGTATCAGTCATAAAGATTACAATGCACTGTCGCATGGCGTTTATAAGCCATTGTTTAACAGGGCGATATTTGGTCAATACCCACCGGGTTCAACTTTTAAGCCATTCCTTGCGCTGGCGGGCATCGAGCAACGGCGATTTGGTGTGAGAGAATCGCTGCATTGCAAAGGGCATTATCTGCTGCCGGGTGATGATACAGAGCGCAAATATCGTGACTGGAAAAAAGAAGGTCATGGTATGGTGGATCTAAGCAAAGCTATCGAGCAATCGTGTGATGTTTATTTTTATGAACTGGCATATCGTATGGGCATTGATAGTATGCATGATTTTTTGGCGCAGTTTGGTTTTGGTGCAAAAACCGGTATCGATCTGCTAGGTGAGCGCCGAGGTTTGCTGCCATCGAGAGCATGGAAGAAAGAAAAAAAGCGAACAGTCTGGTATCCGGGTGAAACCTTGATCGCTGGAATTGGTCAGGGATATATGCTGGCAACACCAGTACAGCTAGCCGTGGCAACGGCAGCGCTTGCAAGCCGCGGAGAAAAGATCGTGCCCAGACTGCTTAAAGAGATACATGTGTCGGGTGAGGATACAGTCAGATCGAGAGACCCATCTAAGACCATGATTAAGTTACGTAGGGATAGCCACTGGGACGTGATGTTTGAAGCGATGAAAAAGGTGGTTCATGGCACCTGGGGTACAGCACGTGCAACAGGCTGGGGTATGAAATTTAAAATGGCGGGTAAGACCGGAACGGCACAGGTTTTCGGTATCGCGCAAGATGAAGAGTACGATGAAGAGACCGTAGCTAAAAAGCTTCGTGACCATGGCCTGTTTATCGGTTTTGGGCCGGCAGAAGATCCGATATTGGCTGTGGCTGTGGTCGCAGAGAATGGTGAGCACGGCAGTAAGATGGCGCCGATTGCGAGACAAATAATCCAGCGCTATATGGAAAAGTATTCTTCAGCTTCATCTAAATAATAAGAGCGGTACCTGGTTGAATAAAATGAATCTCGCACCGCCAGCAATGATTACCGAACTGATTTCAGTGAACGAAAAGCAACCATGTTAAGTACAAGTACACAATTTTTTGAATCAGACTATCAGAGTAGAAGCTCTCGGTTTTTACAGTACCTGCATATCGATCCTGTGCTGCTCACAGGTTTGTTACTGCTGATGGCTGCCGGCCTCGGTGTCTTGTACAGCGCATCCGATGGTTCGGTCGATATCGTTCAGCGTCAGGTCATACGTTTGTCGATCGCCTTTGCAGTCATGTTTTTTGTCGCACAGATTCCGCCGCATACCCTGTATCTCTGGGCGCCCTGGTTTTTTGCATTCGGTATCATATTATTGATACTGGTGCTGCTCGCCGGTGATGTCGGCAAGGGTGCGCAACGCTGGCTAAATCTCTATGTCATACGGTTTCAGCCGTCAGAGATGATGAAGCTGGTGACGCCGATGATGCTGGCCTGGTATCTGTGTAAGAAACCGTTTCCACCGAGAGTGGGCTCATTATTTATTTCCCTGTTGCTGGTGATTATACCGACGATGTTGATAGCCAGGCAGCCAGATCTGGGTACCTCGCTGCTGGTGGCTGCAGCCGGCTTTTTTGTGGTGTTTTTTGGCGGTATCCGCTGGCGGATACTATTTGGTTCACTTTTCACCATGTTGGCGCTTATCCCGGTGCTGTGGCAGTTCATGCATGATTATCAGAAGCAGCGGGTATTGACGTTGTTTGATCCAGAGAGCGACCCGCTGGGTTCCGGTTACCACATCATCCAGTCTATGATCGCGATCGGCTCGGGTGGCATCTATGGAAAAGGCTGGCTGAATGGTACTCAGTCTCAGCTGGACTTTATTCCTGAGCGCACCACTGACTTTATCTTTGCGGTGTTCGCTGAAGAATTTGGTATCATGGGTGCTATCGTATTGCTGTCACTGTATGCCTTTATCATCATCCGAGGGTTGTATATTGCGGTAAACGCACAGGACAGTTTTGGGCGATTGCTGGCAGGCAGCCTGAGTATGACATTTTTTGTTTATCTGTTTGTCAACGTGGGCATGGTTTCGGGAATCCTGCCTGTCGTCGGCGTGCCATTGCCCCTCGTTAGCTACGGCGGAACATCGATGGTGACACTGATGGCCGGATTTGGCATCTTGATGTCGATCAGCACTAATCGCAGGCTGATCACCAGGTAAGTTTCAGGGCGCAGTCGATGCTTAACATTGTATTTACATTTTGAAAAATATTTAAGAGAGTAGTAACAGGAAACGTAATTGTATGAAAACAAGAATAATAGAAGTACATCAGAAGATAATTAAGAGCATGTTTTTGGGTTTTGTGTTTTTACTATCTATCGATGCGTACGCCGCATCGGCGCAGATGAACTATGCGCAAAGAGCAGATGTAAAAAGTTTTATAAATGAGATGGTCGATAAGCATGGTTTCGACAAAGCTTATCTGGTCGCTAAATTTTCAAATGCGAAACGACTGGATAATGTTTTGGAGTCGATCGCGAAACCGGCTGAAAGAGAACTCACCTGGAAACAGTATCGCCCCATCTTCGTGACAGATAGTCGAAGCAACAAAGGCAGGAAGTTTATTAAAGAACACCAGGCCACGTTAAAACGTGCCGAAAAAGAATACGGTGTGCCTGTTGAGATCATCGCGGCAATAATAGGTGTGGAGACGTATTACGGAAAACACACGGGAAAATATACGGTGTTTGATTCATTGACGACATTAGGCTTTGATTACCCGAAACGCAGTGCCTTTTTCAAAAGTGAGTTGAAGCAGTTTTTACTGTTGTCGAAAGAAGAAAATATCGATGTAGATAAGATGACAGGATCCTATGCCGGCGCGATGGGTATGCCGCAGTTTATATCCAGCAGTTACCGGCATTACGCAGTGGATTTTGACGGTGATGGCAAGCGTGACCTGTGGAACAGCACGGAAGACGTGATCGGCAGTGTCGCAAATTATTTCAGCGAGCATGGCTGGAAAGCGGGTGCTGAAGTAACGCATCCCGTCTCAGTTAAAAACAAGTCGATCGTCAGAAAGAAGAACACACTAAAACCATACGTTTCCGTCAGTGAGCTCGAAAAGCAGGGCGTGAAATCTGACGCCCTTCTCGATGGCAAACAACTTGCCAGCCTGTTGAAGTTTGAAGGTAAAAGCGGTGATGAGTACTGGCTCGGATTGAAAAATTTTTATGTGATCACACGGTATAACCACAGTGAGTTATATGCCATGGCGGTGTTCCAGTTAAGTGAGAAGTTAAAAAATTGATCGATAAAGTCATATTGAGTGGATTCGAGGAGGACGGGCAGTCGTGAGTGCTCTGCAGAAGTTCTCAGTTTTGACGTTTGCTCTCTGCCTGTCGTCATGCGGTCAGGTAAAAGACAGCGCGCCAGCGAACTATTCGAAACGGTGGAATGAGATTCCTGATGCTGTTCCGGTGTCGGTGGCCCCTAGCAAATATGGTAACCCTCAAAGTTACGAGGTATTTGGAACGACTTATTACGTTAGGGATTCTTCTGCTGGTTTTCAGCAGAAGGGTATTGCTTCATGGTATGGCAACAAGTTTCACGGTGAGCGTACATCCAGTGGTGAGGATTATGATATGTACGCGATGACCGCCGCGCATAAGACTCTGCCGATACCGGTCTTCGTCGAAGTGACTAATCATGATAATGGCCGCAAAGCGATAGTGAAGGTAAATGACCGAGGGCCTTTTCATGCAGGCAGGATCATCGATCTGTCTTATGCGGCGGCGACCAAGCTGGGTGTGGCGCAGGCTGGTACGGCTAACGTGTCGATCCGTGTGGTGACGACTGAAAAGGAGAATAATCGACTGCGCAGCGCGGCCATAGTGGAATCACCAGCTTCAGATAATGATAAACTCTACGTGCAGGTGGCGGCATTTTCTACCGAGGAAAATGCCCTGCAGCATCTAGGTAAGCTGCAAGGGGAAGGTTTTCATGATGTCAGGTTGCACATCGAAAGTAAAAAAGGAAAAGCCCTCTACAGAGTGAGGATCGGGCCCCTACCTTCTGAGAACGTGGCAGAGCAGGTGTTGAGCCAGCTTAAACAGAACAATCATAAAAATATAAAGATTGTCAGAAATAATTAGGGCTTAAAAGGATTTGTCTGGCTGATCCGAGTCTCAGGGCTGTTAACGCCTTAAAAACAAATGATACAAAATAGCGATAAAAATTAATAAAAGTAGTTGATAGAGAGTTTAAAAAATATTCCATGATGTACTCAAAGAAATTGTATTCGATAAAAAACGTTTTTCATCTCGTCGTTTTTATACTGGCTGTATTGAATTTTAATTTGGCGTTAGCTGCTATGCCTGTACCAGCAGCACCTGATGTAGCCGCTAAAAATTATTATGTCGTTGATTTTGCCAGTGGCAAAGTGCTGGCAGAAAAAAATCCCGATGTGCAGGTAGAGCCTGCGAGCATCACTAAAATGATGACATCGTATGTCGTGTATAAAGAACTCGAAGCTGATCGACTGACCATGGAAGACATGGTTGATATCAGTGAGAAAGCATGGCGTATGGGTGGTTCGAGGATGTACCTTGAGGTCAATACCAGTGTCTCAGTACATGACCTGCTGAAGGGGCTTATCATCCAGTCAGGGAATGATGCCAGTGTCGCACTGGCTGAACATGTTGCAGGAACGGAAGATGCCTTTGTGCAATTGATGAACCAGTATGCTGCTGAACTGGGTATGGAAAATACTCATTTTGTGAACAGTACGGGCTGGCCTGACAAGAAACACCTGACGACTGCGCGTGACATCGCAAAAATAGCTGCTGCGATCATCGCTGAGTTTCCTGAGCACTATGAGTGGTATGCCGAGAAAGAGTACACCTATAACAGCATCAAACAGTACAATCGAAATAAACTGCTGTGGCGTGATGAAACGGTTGATGGCATGAAGACCGGCCATACCGAATCTGCAGGATATTGCCTGGTCGCTTCCGCTATGCGCTCTGACATGCGTGTTATCTCTGTTGCGCTAGGCACGGACAGTAAAAAAGCCCGGGCGAATGTGAGCCAGGCTTTAATGAATTATGGGTTCCGTTTTTATGAATCACATACGCTATATGGTGCAGGTGAAGTGTTAAGCCGTCCCCGTGTCTGGAGCGGAGAATACGAGACCCTGACAGTCGGTCTGGCGGATGATCTTGCGATCGCGATTCCGCGTGGCGCGTATGACAAACTTGATGCCAGCATGGATATCGATAAAAATATTGAAGCACCTGTTTCTAAGGGGCAGCAGATCGGTGTCGTTAATGTTTCACTCGGCGATGAAGTGCTTGCATCGGTGCCGCTGGTGGCGCTGGAGACAGTTAATGAAGGCAGCCTGTTTCAACAGGCAAAAGATTATGTGTTGCGCATGATCAATTAACGGGAATCAGGTTTTCGGTTAACTCAGACTTAATGGGCGAATAACACTTTTGGATAACGCACAGGATATAATCTATTTAAACGGGCATTTTATGCCCGTCGCAGAAGCCACAATTTCAGTGATGGATCGTGGTTTTCTTTTTGGTGACGGCGTTTATGAGGTGATACCTGTTTTTGGCAATAAACTGTTGCGCCCTGATGGGCACCTGAAGCGGTTGCAGAACAGTCTGGACCGAATCAGCCTGCCTAATCCTAACGATGATGATACCTGGCTGAATATTTTTGATGACCTGCTCGCCAGGAATGATGGCGGGGATCGCGCTATTTATCTGCAGATCTCGCGAGGCGCTTACCAGAAGCGTGATCTTGGTATTAAGACGGAGTATCCGCCTACTGTCTTTGCGATGGTGTTACAGGTGGTAGCGCCCGATATCGAAAAAGTATCAGCGGGCATCTCGGTGATTACCGTTGATGATTTTCGCTGGGCTGCCTGTGATATCAAGTCAACATCGCTGGTCGCCAATGTGATGCTCAAGCAGCAGGCAGTTACAGCGGGTGTTGACGATGCGATCTTGATTAAAAATTGTATGGTGAGCGAAGGCACGGCAAGTAATGTTTTTGTCGTAAAAAATGACGTTTTGGTCACGCCGCCGACCGGGCATAAGCTGTTGCCGGGCATTACTCGCGATCTGGTGATTGAAATCGCTGAAAGTAACACCATATTGGTGGAAGAGCGCGAACTGAAAGAAGCTGAGCTGTATACCGCTGATGAGATCTGGATGACCAGTTCGACACGCGAGATAGCGCCTGTCATCAGCTTAAACAGTGAAGCGGTCGGCGCAGGTACTGCTGGTGATATGTGGAAGCGTGTGATGGATCTGTATCAGCAGTATAAACAGCAGCTGCGCAGCAGCAATGAAAAATTATAGAGCTAATAGATACGGCTCATCATTTAATTATGACTGACGACAAAGAAATAAAATTACATGACCTGACGCTGAAGGATGGTGAAACGTTGCTCGAGTTTCCCTGTGAGTTCCCGATTAAAGCCATGGGTCTGGCATGTGATGAACTTGAGATTGCCGTAATCGAAATCGTCAATCGTCATGTTGAAAATTTAGCTGAAGATGCGCTGAAGATGAGACCCAGTAAAACAGGCAAGTATACAGCGATCACCATTACTGTCACCGCGCACAGTAAGGAGCAGCTTGATGCGATCTATATGGAGCTGACTGCCTGCGAACATGTATCGATAGCCTTGTAGCGCTGCGTTCTGTCGATGTCTCCAACAGTGCGCCATCTCGGTGAAGTCGATTATCAGGCGAGCTGGCAGAAGATGCAGGATTTTACTGATTCCCGCCAGTCGGACACCGCTGACGAGCTCTGGTTCCTGCAGCATCCGCCAGTCTATACCCTGGGTAAAAACGGTAAAGCGGAACACGTATTAAACCCGGCGGGAATTCCGATAATCAATTCTGATCGTGGCGGACAGGTTACCTATCATGGCCCGGGCCAGATCGTGGTGTATACCCTGCTGGACCTGAACCGCTTAGGTATCGGTGTGCGCCAGCTGGTGACGACCCTCGAGCAGACGGTTATCGATCTGCTTGCAGGTTATGGTGTCGATTCCTGCGCCAGGCGGGATGCTCCAGGGGTCTATGTAAATGATGCTAAAATAGCGGCACTGGGTC
>DAOVJH010000449.1 GCA_030673345.1 Pseudomonadota bacterium | reverse complement strand
CTGGCTTTAAAAGATGATGAAGCCATCGAATGGGTAAACTGGAGCATACATATCGATCAGCTCGATAATGACTCTACACGTTTTTATCTATGCCTTCAGGCATTACTCGAAATAGACAGCGACCCACAGCGTGACCTAGAAGATTACATAGACAGTCTGCAACTGATGTTCGATGCGCAGACACTGTCAGACTGTCTCGACGTCATCTCCGGTAAACAGAACTTCTTTGGGCTGCACAGTCCCGGTCTAAGCCTGGAAGGTTTCGAGACACATAAGAAACTGCTGGATGGCTACAGAAAACTACACATTGCCAAACAGAATAACTGGCAAGAGTGATTTTTTCTGCTGATCTAATCCATGCTTAAGGTTTTTTCGAAAGTAATTTTAAAACTTATCGGATGGCACGCTGATGTTACGCTGCCGGAAGAAAAAAAATATGTCATGATCGGTGCGCCGCACACGACGAACTGGGACCTGCCGATCGGTTTGCTCTGTTTCTGGTCTGCCTCGATACGTCTCACCTGGGTCGGCAAGAAACAGCTCTTTATCGGACCATTCGATTATCTTTTTCGCGCACTGGGCGGCATACCTGTCGACCGCTCCGTTCACACCGGCTTCATCGATCAGATAGCACATCAGTTTGATAGCCGTGATGAAATGATTTTTGGACTCACCCCGGAAGGCACGCGCTCGAGAACAGAATACTGGAAAACCGGGTTCTATTACATCGCACTAAAAGCGAAAGTGCCGATCTGTCTTGCCTATGTCGATTTCCCCAGCCGCACTATCGGCTTTGGAAAAACCTTCATACCGACGGGTGACATCGACAAAGATTTCGAAATAATAAAATCTTTCTACCAGGACAAAACAGGTAAATGCCCGGAACACCAGGGGCCGATAAGAATCAGGAAAAAATAACGTCGAGATGACAGGCAATGGCGACAGGTGGTTATTAACGCTGTTGCTGATACTGCTGCATCATCCCCTGACTGCGGCGCATCTGTTGCATCATCTCGGGCGTTAACTGCCCTGACTGCTGCAACTGCCTCATCATGTCCTGCATCTGAGGCGGCTGAGTGTTATGTTGACGCGTCCTCTGCTGTGCGTTCATCATATTTTTTTTGGCCGCATTAATCTGCTGCTGCATCGTTAAGACTTTATAAGACGCAGGTATCACGAAGGTATCCGCCGGAAGCGTAACCCCGTATTTGATACTCTTGATCTCGGTTTCGACACGTCCATCTCTCTCAGAGCGCATCGGAACACCGACCGCCTTCACATGGTCACTGATCTTCATATCAGCCAGCGTACAGTCATCGACCATACCAGCCAGACCGCCCAGTATGGCGCGCTGCCTCTCCATCATCGTCCGCATCGCCTGAAACAGCTCCTTGATGCCCTCTTTCTGATAGACCTCACGGGAACCATAGATCACGCCACAGGACTTGCCATTCGCTGAAAAACTATACTTACGAGTCGGATAACCGGCTACCTTGACACCAGAACCCAGTTCTTTCATGGCCGTTCGTACTTGCGGACCCTGTGCGCCAGCAGCCATCTGCCCGGCATTTAACTGCATGACCTGGTGCTTTTGCGGGCTCACCACGTTAACCGTCTGTTTTCTATAATCGATGATGATGTATTCATTTTCGTCGCCAGACATGCTCAGGCGCGCGAGCTTGCCATCTGTCATAACGGTCGTCATATCACCATTGTTCTGTATGCGTATTACCGTTCCCGCCAGCGCAGTATTCGTACTGACAAGCAATGTGATAACGCCAAAAATCTTAATCAGTTTAATCATTTGTTGCTCCTTAATTTTGCTGAATT
>DAOVJH010000473.1 GCA_030673345.1 Pseudomonadota bacterium | reverse complement strand
TGGTTCAGAAGTGGATTATCTGGAAGGTCTGGAAGGTGCGCGTTTCGTGGTGAATAACCCCAATGCTAAATCAACCTGTGGCTGTGGTTCATCGTTTTCAGTTTAAGCTGTAACTGGTTATTTAATAGTGTTTCTAAAGGCGCCTGATTCAATAGAATTGGCGCCTTTTTGCATGTTAAGTCCATCGCGGAGCACCTGGTTAGCGATACGTTTAAGGGTTTAACCAAGCGCCAAAAATTTAATCTGCCCAAAATTATCTTTTGCACGAACGTTTTTTCTTTTCATTGTCTTAAAACATATTATTATATTTTGTTAAGCTATCGGTCTGGTCTCTATGGCCGCCGTTATGAGTATTGAGTTATGAGCAGTGAATATTTACCTGGCCTGGCCGGTGTACCAGCCACGAAATCTAATATTTCATCGATCGATGGTGAGAAAGGTATCCTTGCCTATCGTGGTTATGACATAAAAGAACTGGCTGAAAAAAGCACCTTCGAAGAAACGGCTCTATTGCTGCTGGATGGTTGTCTGCCGTCGCAGGCTGAACTGGATGATTTTGATGATCAGTTACGCGAAGAGCGACGCCTTAAATTCAAGATCCGCACCATCATGAAAAACCTGCCGACTTCGGGTCATCCGATGGAGATGCTGCAGACCTCCGTTGCCAGCCTGGGCATGTTCTATGGTGGTGAAGAAGTTTTATCTGACGGTATCTGCGGTAATGATCTGGAATATATCCATAGCATGTCGGTAAAAATTATATCGCGTATGGCCACCATCGTGGCGATGTGGGAACACGTACGAAATGGTTATGATCCTATCGAACCGCGTGACGACCTAAGCCATGCGGCAAATTTTCTTTACATGCTCAATGGTAAAGACCCTGATCCATTAGCCGTGAAGATCATGGATGCCTGCCTGGTATTGCATGCAGAACATACTATTAATGCCTCTACCTTTGCTGCCATGGTCTGTAGCTCTACACTGGCTAGTCCGTTCCTGGTCATTGCAGCCGCGATCGGCACGCTTGCGGGTCCGTTGCACGGCGGCGCAAATCAGCGCGTGGTCGAGATGTTAAAAGAGATAGGGCGTCCGGAAAATGCAAAGACCTGGCTGGACAAGCAGCTGGCGGATAAAAAAGTCGTCTGGGGTATGGGGCACCGCGAGTATCAAACGAAAGATCCCCGCGCTACGGTGTTACAGAAACTGATGGTCGAGTGGGGGAACTCACAGGGTAATCTGAGCCCGGAATTTGAAACGGCGCTGGTTCTGGAAGAAGCCTGTGAAGAAGCGCTGGGGCCTAAAGGTGTATATCCGAATGTGGACTATTACTCAGGTATCCTGTACACGGAGATGGGTATCGCACCGGATCAGTTTACACCTATTTTTGCGATCTCACGTGTTGCTGGCTGGCTGGCACACTGGCGTGAACAGTTATCGGATAATCGTATCTTCAGGCCAACGCAGATCTACACCGGTGAAGGTGTGCGCGGTTACGTGGATATGTCTCAGCGGTAGTCTGTTGTCAGAATGACCGCATACGGCCAGAAGCGGACTTTTAATT
>DAOVJH010000095.1 GCA_030673345.1 Pseudomonadota bacterium | reverse complement strand
CGTGTCTTTTACGTGGGTGAGTTCTGGTACAGCATGCTAGCCGTTATGCCTCAATGGGAACCCCGTGCTTTCTACGGGGCGCCAGGCGTAGTGACGGCCTTTTTTGGGTACTTTTTTGGGCTGTAGCAAAAAAGTGCCTCGCCCGCGGTGCGAATACCGCAATGCCCAACAAAACACCAAATGTAAATATTGCTCAACCTATCCCTAACTCAAACAGCACTAGCTAAACCTGCAACAAGATCGCGGAACTAGATTATTCAGCATATCCTTATGCTTCACCCCTAAAGGGGCTTACGTGAAAAACTTTTCCAGAAAGTTTTTTCCGCTCCCACAAAAAAAGCAGCCCGAAGACTGCTTTTTAACAAACCCAAATTTAAATCCAGATTAGTTATTCTGAATAACAATATTAGGGAACTTGGCGGAATAGTCTTTCGCTTTAAGCGACAGTTTCGCTGCTGTACGGCGAGCGATATCACGGTAGATCATAGACGCTTTACTGTCTGGATTATCTGCCACTGAAGGATGGCCCTCATCAGCATTGATTCGGATATCGATATCCAATGGCAGTGCACCAAGAAAATCAACGTTATGCAGATCACACATTTTCTCACCACCGCCCTGACCGAAGATATGTTCTGCATGGCCACATTCAGAACAGATGTGAATACTCATGTTTTCGACTACACCCAGTACAGGCACTTCAACCTTCTCAAACATCTTCAGACCTTTACGTGCGTCTAATAATGCGATGTCCTGTGGTGTGGTTACGATGACCGCGCCACTGACCGGTACTTTTTGCGCCAGTGTTAACTGTACGTCACCGGTGCCCGGTGGTAAATCGATAATCAGGTAATCCAGTGATTTCCAGCGGGTATCACGCAATAACTGCTCTAAGGCCTGTGTCACCATCGGGCCACGCCAGATCATCGGCGTTTCTTCATCGATCATGAAACCGATCGACATCGCCTGCATGCCATGACCACCCATCGGCTCTAGAGACTTACCATCAGAAGATTCAGGTTTGCCTTCGATACCTAACATACGAGGGATACTTGGACCGTATATATCTGCATCCAGAACACCGACGCGTGCACCTTCTTTCTGTAGCGCCAGTGCCAGGTTTACTGCAGTGGTCGATTTACCGACACCGCCTTTACCTGAAGCAACTGCAATCACATTTTTAATACCTTCAAGCGGGTTCATACCACCTTGTACGCTGTGGCTGCCTATTTCCCAGCTAGCATCAACTTCTGCTGAAGATACGCCGTCGACCGCTTCGATCCTGGCTTTCAGGTCAGCTGATAATTTGTCGACAAAACCAAATGCGGGATAACCGAGAACGATTTTGACTTTTACATCACCGCCTTCGATTGCGATATCTTTAACCACACCCGCGGTCACCGGATCTTTCTCCATGTAGGGATCGATATATTGTTTAAGGGCTGATTCAACTTGTTCTTTTGTAACGCTCATGGCGAACTCCGCATTAGCCTGAATATCTGGCTTAAATTTAGTGGTGGCGCATTCTACAGTATTAGCGCCCTGTTTTAACCTTAGCTTTTCAGGGGAGGCAGGCTAACCCTAAAGAGGTAGACACCGACGATGGGGGCAAAACGTCATTTTTCAAGTTTGAGTATGGTGATTTTTACTAAACAGGGGTACCGATATTTTCTCTGTCATTATTTCCATGGCCTGTGATCGCGGAACATCGGTTTTTAGTGCATTAAACCCGCCAAAATGCTAAATTGTGCGCCTTTTATCCAACGTAGCACTCAACCCGCAAACATGACATCCAAACGCAACATCCTGGTCACTAGCGCACTGCCCTATGCCAACGGGCCGATCCATCTTGGCCACCTGGTCGAATACATCCAGACAGATATCTGGGCCCGCTTCCAGCGCCTGCGAGACAATAGCTGTTATTACGTGTGCGCCGATGACGCCCATGGCACCCCCATCATGCTGCGTGCACGCCAGGACGGGATCACCCCGGAAGCGTTGATTGCTGCCACACAAAAAGAACATGAAGCCGACTTCGCTGATTTTCTTGTCGACTTCGATAATTACTACAGCACACATTCTGAGGAGAACAAAGACTTCGCTTCCAGCATCTATCTAAAGCTGCGTGAAGAAGGTCATATCCACACAAAAACCATCAAACAGGCCTACGACCCGGAAGCTGAAATGTTTTTGCCGGATCGTTTCATCAAAGGCACCTGCCCCAAGTGCGGTGCCGATGACCAGTATGGTGATAACTGCGAAGTATGCGGTGCAACGTACGACCCGACCGAATTAAAAAATCCGGTATCGGCCGTCAGCGGTGCGACACCTGTCGAAAAAGATTCTGAACAATACTTTTTTAAACTTAGCGATTTTTCCGAGATGCTGCAACAGTGGCTTAAAGAAGGCCATGTGCAATCCGAAGTCGCCAACAAACTCGATGAGTGGTTTGAAGAAGGATTAAAGGACTGGGACATCTCACGCAATGCGCCCTACTGGGGTTTTGAAATTCCTGATGCGCCGGGCAAATATTTTTATGTCTGGATGGATGCGCCGATGGGTTACATGGCGAGTTTCAAAAACTTCTGTGACAAAAACGATATCAACTTCGATGATTACTGGGCAGCTGACAGCAAAAACGAGCTGTACCATTTCATCGGCAAAGACATCGCCCGCTTCCACACTTTATTCTGGCCAGCTGTTTTAGACGGCGCCGGTTACCGCAAACCGACGGCTGTATTCTGCCACGGCTTCCTTACCGTCAACGGCCAGAAAATGTCGAAGTCACGCGGCACTTTCATCAAGGCCCGAACCTATCTCGATAATTTAAACCCTGAATATCTACGTTATTACTACACGGCCAAGTTATCATCAGGTGTTGACGACATCGATCTAAACCTCGAAGATTTTATGCAGCGCGTTAACTCTGACCTCGTCGGTAAAGTGGTCAACATCGCCAGCCGCTGCGCAGGATTCATCACCAAGAAATTTGATAAACAGTTATCTGCCGAACTGCCCGAACCAGAACTGTATGACGACATCGTTGCTGCCGGTGAACAGATCGCTGAGCATTTTGAGAACCGTGAATACAATAAAGCGGTGCGCGAGATCATGGCGCAGGCGGATAAGGCCAATGTATACATCGATGAAAACAAACCATGGGTTTTAATTAAAGAAGAAGGCCGTGAAGATGAAGTACAAAAGATCTGCACACAGGGTCTTAATATGTTCCGCCTGTTGATGACCTACTTAAAACCTATTCTGCCGGCAACCGCAGAAAAGTCTGAAGCATTTTTAAACACCAAACTGAAATGGGCCAGCATCAGCCAGCCATTACTTTCACATGAAATAAATAAATTCAAACCTTTGCTTACCCGCATCGAAAAAGAGCAGATCGAAGCCATGACCGACGCCTCCACCGAAAATATGCCAACACAGGAAGAAACGCTCACAGGGCCATTAGCCGATGACCCGATTGCGGACGAGATCAGTTTCGACGATTTTGCCAGGATCGATCTGCGTATCGCCAAAATTGTTAAAGCGGAACATGTCGAAGGCGCCGACAAATTACTGCAGCTCACACTGGACATAGGCGGCATCACAAAAAATGTTTTTGCAGGAATTAAATCGGCTTACAGCCCGGAAGATCTGGAAGGAAAACTCACCGTTATGGTCGCTAACCTGGCACCGCGTAAGATGCGCTTCGGTCTATCAGAAGGCATGGTTCTTGCTGCCGGTCCCGGCGGTAAAGATCTGTTCATCCTGAGCCCCGATGATGGTGCTGCACCCGGCATGAAAGTCAAATAAAGCTTTAACCCTCTGCCCGCTTAAGACTGATTTTAAACTTCAGTAAAAGCACACAATTTATCCGTATATCTGCAATAAATGACACTTTGTCATATATACTCTGTGCTGACTATTTGACTCTATTACACTGTTGTCGATGAAAGTACTTATCTTAGAAAATGGCCGACTGTTTCAAAAAATCCTGCAGGATCTGCTGGTCGAGCTCGGCTGTACGGTCAGCTGCGTGCGCACCGGTGAAGAAGGCCTTGATCTATTAGTCAACACCACAGAAGACACCAGATATGATCTGATCATCGCATCACAACATATCTTCGATAAGAGCGGCACTGATTTCATCGAGCACTGTAGGAACTCGGATCAGAATACACCGATCATCCTGCTCACTTCTGAACCAAACGAAACCCTGTTAAGAAACGCACGCGCCGCGGGCATAAAAGATATTTTCCCGAAAACAAATATCACTTACCTTAAATCGAGCATCCGTTATTACATCCAGGGTGAAAAGAACATCGATATACAGGGTGGTAGAATTCTTTATGTAGAAGACAGCGCCTCTGTTACCCACATCGTCACCAAGTACCTTAAAAAACTCAACCTCGAAATCACACACTTCTCCACAGCTGAAGAGGCGTTTCACGCGTTTTCCGATAACGAATATGACCTGGTCATCACCGATGTCATGTTAGAAGGCACCATGGACGGGCTTTCGCTGGTCCGCATGATTCGGGCATCAAATACGCACTCGGCAAAAACACCTATCCTGGCCATGACCGGTCATGATGACGCAAAACTGCGCATCGACCTGCTGCATGCCGGCATCAATGATTATGTAACAAAGCCGCCGATCGAAGAAGAACTGGCAGCCCGGGTAAACAACCTGATCACCAATAAACGTCTTGCTGACCAGGTACGCCAGCAACAACGCTCGCTATATAACATCGCGATGACCGATCAGCTGACCACCTGCCATAACCGGCACAGCCTTTCTGATTATGCGCCAAAATATATCAAAGACGCTGTACGTTACGATTACCCGCTGAGCGTGATGATCCTCGACCTCGACTTTTTCAAACAGATCAATGATGAGTTCGGCCATACCACCGGTGATACGGTACTCTCAGAGATCGGTAAATTATTGATGGCAACCTGCCGACAGGGCGATATCGTCTCACGCATCGGTGGCGAAGAATTCTTAATATTATTACCTCACTGCAACATCTTTAATGCCATGCACAAAGCAGAAAACATCCGTTCCATGATCGAGCTTGCTGAACCATCCGGCCTAAAGATTACTGCCAGCATAGGCATTGCTACTCTGATCGAAGAACACAAGGACGATTTCGACAACCTCTATAAAGCAGCGGATAGTGCGGTGTATAATTCCAAGGAAAATGGACGCAACATGGTAAGCGCTGACCCAGCGAGTATTGAAGCTTCAGAATTACAGCACGCCAGTGGCGAGCAAGCTTTAGATTCACCATAAAAACCTACTTTCCTTATTGATTCTATTCGTTTTTTTATAACTTAAATCAATAAAACACCCGGCCGCAATCTGATAGAATGCGCGCATGACAGAATACGCGCTCATCTTGTTAAGTACCATACTGGTCAATAACTTCGTATTAGTTAAGTTCCTCGGCCTGTGCCCGTTCATGGGCGTCTCTCGAAAACTGGAAACCGCTATCGGCATGGCACTGGCAACCACCTTCGTACTCACGCTGTCTTCGGTCAGCAGCTACCTGGTCAACGAATACATCCTTGCACCGCTTGAACTCGAATACATGCGCACCATCATGTTCATCCTGGTGATTGCCGTGGTCGTGCAATTTACTGAAATGGTGGTGCATAAAACCAGCCCGCTGTTATATAACGTGCTCGGCATATTCCTGCCCTTGATCACCACCAACTGTGCAGTGCTGGGTGTTGCACTTCTCAATATCCAGGAACAGCATGGCTTCTTACAATCCCTGTTCTATGGTTTTGGCGCTGCGGTCGGATTTTCGCTGGTATTAATTTTATTTTCAGCATTACGCGAACGCATCAACGTCGCCGATGTACCCGAAGCCTTCCAGGGAACATCGATCGCACTGATCACTGCCGGCATCATGTCACTCGCATTCATGGGGTTTGCCGGCCTCATAAAAATCTAATACTGAAAACTTACACCTGAATATATAAAACAGCATGTTTACCGTCATCATCACACTTACCATCATCGCCAGCGTCTTCGGTCTGATACTCGCGTATTCAGCCATTCGCTTTAAAGTTGAAGGTAACCCGATCGTTGACCAGATAGACG
>DAOVJH010000200.1 GCA_030673345.1 Pseudomonadota bacterium | reverse complement strand
CGGTGCATGTGACTTACCAGAAGGAACAGAGATGGTAATGCCAGGCGATAACGTAAAAATGGTAGTAACACTGATCAACCCGATTGCGATGGAAGAAGGCTTACGCTTTGCTATCCGTGAAGGTGGCCGTACCGTTGGTGCAGGCGTGGTATCTAAAATTATCGAATAATAACAACTCAGTTCACTGCTGAAATGACAAGCTTCAGCAGCAACCTGAGTCGTTATAGTTATTTAAGTAAAGAGAAAATTATGGCTAATCAACACATAAGAATCCGTTTAAAAGCTTTTGACCATCACCTGATTGATAAATCAGCCAGTGAGATCGTTGAAACGGCTAAACGCACCGGTGCTCACGTTAAGGGTCCTATTCCACTGCCAACGAAAAAAGAACGTTTCACGATTCTGATTTCACCGCATGTGAACAAGGATGCACGTGACCAGTATGAGATCCGCACGCATAAGCGCATGATGGATATCATTGATCCAACAGACAAAACGGTCGATGCTCTGATGAAGCTGGATCTGTCTGCTGGTGTCGATGTTCAAATTAAACTGAATTAATTCAGTTTAATAGTGTTTTAGGCTGTTACTTGCAAAAGAAACAGTTTATAATACGCGCCTTTGTTGCCTGGCTAACGGCTCAGCGGATAGAAAAGCTGGTTGTTTAAAGTTGCGGCACAAAGTATAAATTATCGTAAGTCCTTGTAATTGCTTATTTTATGAGTGAAGGATACTGCGAAAACAGCAAGCAGGCAGCTGCGTTAAGGGCTGCATGACTTAAGGTTCATTTTTAAGAATTTAATTCATTAATCACGATTTATCGTGATTAACCAACTGGCTCACCCTGAGATTCCGCTGGAATTTGTTCGGGAGTCGGTTTTTATTAGCGAGTTTTAACATGACTATTGGCGTTATTGGTAGAAAAGCGGGTATGACACGCGTATTCACTGAAGACGGTGGTTCAACACCTGTCACAGTGATCGAAGTTGCGTCTAACCGTATTGCCCAGATTAAAACTGACGAAACAGACGGTTACCAGGCTATTCAGGTAACGACTGGTTCAAAAAAGGCCTCTCGTGTAAACAAGCCGATGGCAGGACATTTTGCCAAAGCGGGTGTTGAAGCGGGACGTGGTCTGTGGGAATTTCGCGTCGAAGGCGAAGAAGCTGCTGAGTTAGCTGTTGGTGGTGAGATATCCATCGAGATGTTTGAGGCGGGCCAGAAAGTTGATGTTACTGGCACCACAATCGGTAAAGGTTTCCAGGGTGGTATCAAGCGTCATAACTTCACCATGCAGGATGCGACACATGGTAACTCTATCTCGCACCGTTCAAACGGTTCGATCGGTATGTGTCAGACACCGGGTCGTGTGATCAAGGGTAAGA
Organism: Pseudomonadota bacterium; assembly: GCA_030673345.1. Taxonomy (GTDB): domain Bacteria; phylum Pseudomonadota; class Gammaproteobacteria; order SZUA-229; family SZUA-229. The sequence goes on along the minus strand of DAOVJH010000200.1, from coordinate 2,739 downwards.
AGATGTCTGGTCATATGGGTAACGTGCAGCGCACTATACAGTCGCTTGAACTAGTACGTGTTGATGCGGAACGTGGCCTGCTGTTAGTCAAGGGTTCAGTTCCTGGCTCTAAGGGTGGCGATGTAATCATCAAGGCTGCTGTGAAGAGCAAGAGCTAAAGCGCAAATATTAAGAATATCGTTTTATAAAGATTAAGCATAAGAGATTAAAATCGTGGATCTGCAATTACACAATAGTAAAGAAACAATCACTGTATCAGACGCAGTGTTTGGTCTTGAATACAAAGAAAGCCTGATTCATCAGCTGGTGACTGCTTATATGGCCGCTGGCCGTGCAGGTACTGTGGCGCAGAAGAGCCGTTCTGCTGTAAGAGGCGGTGGTGCAAAACCATGGAATCAGAAAGGTACTGGCCGTGCACGTGCAGGTACTAGTCGTAGCCCTCTGTGGCGCAGTGGTGGTGCAACCTTTGCTGCTCAGCCACGTGATTACACGCAGAAGCTGAATAAAAAAATGTATAGAACGGGTATTCGCTCTATGCTTTCAGAATTAAACCGTCAGCAACGTTTGATCGTAGTTGATGACATTACTGTCGACGCACCAAAGACCAGGCAGATGGCTGCAAAGCTGGCTGATCTGGGTGTGAGCAAGACTTTGATTGTTACAGAGACAGGTGATGAGAGTCTGTACCTGTCTGCACGAAATCTGCCTAACGTCGAAGTAACTGATGTTTCTGGTATGAATCCAGTAAACCTGGCTCGTTATGACCATGTCGTCGTTACTGTCGGTGCGGTTCGTGCCATAGAAGAAGCGCTAGGGGAGAGTAAATAATGAATCAGGAACGTATGCATCAGATTTTAATTGCTCCTCATGTATCTGAGAAAGGCGCTCTGTTAGCTGACTCAAGTAATCAGCATGTATTTAAAGTGCTGTCTACAGCAACAAAATTAGAAGTTAAGCACGCTGTCGAAGGCATGTTTAAAGTGAAAGTAGATAAAGTACGTATTTTAAACGTTAAGGGTAAAACCAAACGTTTCAGCGGTCGCCTCGGTAAACGTTCTGATATGCGTAAAGCATACGTTACCTTGATGCCAGATAATGATATTGATTTCGCTGGTGCGAACTAAGCGATTAAAGGTTAGTCATGGCTATAGTAAAAACAAAACCAACATCACCTGGACGCCGCTTTGTCGTTAAGGTTGTAAATAAAGAATTACATAAAGGTGCGCCTGAGCGTTCACTGACCGAGAGTAAGAGTAAATCTGGTGGCCGTAACAATGCTGGTCGTATCAGTACTCGCCACATCGGTGGTGGCCACAAGCAGCGCTATCGTATTATCGATTTCAAGCGTAATAAGGATAGTATCCCTGCGCGTGTTGAGCGTATCGAATACGATCCAAACCGCACTGCTAATATCGCATTGCTGGTATACAAAGACGGTGTTAAGAATTACATCATCGCACCGAAAGGCGTTAAAGCCGGCGATATGCTTCAGTCAGGCAGTGATGCGCCGATCCGTGCTGGTAACGCATTGCCGATTGCAAATATTCCAGTCGGTTCGCAGATTCATTGCGTCGAGATGAAGCCTGGTAAAGGTGCGCAGATCGCACGTAGTGCTGGCACCACCGCACAGCTTCTGGCTCGTGAAGGTATCTACGCGACATTGCGTTTACGTTCAGGTGAGATGCGCAAGATCCATACTGATTGTCGTGCGACTATCGGTGAAGTTGGTAATTCAGAACATTCACTTCGTTCGTTGGGTAAAGCAGGTGCTTCTCGCTGGCGTGGTGTAAGACCGACCGTTCGCGGTGTGGTTATGAACCCTGTTGATCACCCGCATGGTGGTGGTGAAGGTCGTACATCGGGTGGTCGTCATCCTGTATCACCATGGGGTATGCCTACGAAAGGTTACAGAACACGTAGTAATAAACGTACAGACAACATGATTGTCCGTCGTAGAAACAAATAATCGAGGATAGTTAAGTGCCACGTTCATTAAAAAAAGGTCCATTTATTGATCATCATCTGATCACTAAAGTGAACAAAGCGGTTGAAACGAATGATCGCAAACCAATTAAAACCTGGTCGCGTCGTTCAACAGTTTTCCCTGAAATGGTTGGTTTGACTATTGCAGTACATAACGGCAGGCAGCATGTGCCGGTACTGGTTAACGAAAACATGGTTGGTCATAAGTTGGGTGAGTTTGCTTTAACCCGTACTTACAGAGGCCACGTAGCAAATAAGAAGGTTAAGTAAAGGTACTTATTGTGGAAGTTATTGCAAAACATCGATACGCGCGTATTTCTCCTCAGAAATGTCGTTTGATCGCAGATCAGATTCGTGGCTTACCTGTAGATAAAGCATTAGACGCTTTAAACTTTGGTGTGACTAAATCATCAGATCTGATGAAAAAAGTACTGGAATCTGCGATTGCCAATGCAGAGCATAATGAAGGTGCTGATATTGACGAACTTCACGTTGCGAAAGTATTTGTTGACGAAGGCCCAACAATGAAACGTATCCAGCCACGCGCTAAAGGCCGTGCTAACAGAATTTTAAAACGTACAAGCCATATTACGGTTTGCGTATCTGACGCGTAGATACAGGCGCATAAAGAGAGATAAAGATGGGTCAAAAAGTACATCCAGTAGGTATTCGTTTAGGTATTTCAGCAGATTGGAATGCGAAGTGGTATGCATCAACAAAGGATTTTCCAGATCTTTTAAATGCTGATATTAAAGT
>DAOVJH010000090.1 GCA_030673345.1 Pseudomonadota bacterium | reverse complement strand
TTGCGGTATTCGCACCGCGGGCGAGGCACTTTTTTGCTACAGCCCAAAAAAGTACCCAAAAAAGGCCGTCGCTACGCGGGGCGCCCCTAAAAAACAGGGGTTCCCATTTAGGTGGTGGCGTTATCATGCTGCACCAGAACTCGCAAAAAACGCTCAGACATGCTGGCACAGAAAGCCCATGATAACGCCACCGCCTAAATGGCTTGCTAAAGTGGACTGAAAGTCAAAGTCAAGAACAGTGTCTATATTAAGTATTGTGCTTTCCAGTTACAGTGGTTTTGCTTTTAGTTTTTTGTTTTTGACCTTTCTTCGCATTAGCCAAGCCATTGATATGCTACCGGTATCATGAGCTTTCTGTGAAAACTGTCTGAGCGTTCTTTGCGAGTTTTTTCACAGCATGATGCCGGTAGCATATCAATGGGAACCCCGTGCTTTCTACGGGGCGCCCCGCGTAGCGACGGCCTTTTTTGGGTACTTTTTTGGGCTGTAGCAAAAAAGTGCCTCGCCCGCGGTGCGAATACCGCAAGGCCTAACGAAAAACCAAACGTAAATATTGCTCAACCGATCCCTAACTCAAACAGTCCCAGCTAAACCTGCAACAAGATCGCGGAATAAAGTTCCGCTCCTACAAGTAAACAGACCAATAAAAAAGCCGGGGTGACATTGTCAGCCCGGCTCTTAAATTCAACGACCAATAAAGCCGAAAAAGACTAACTCAATCCGATCAGCTCAACCTTAAACACCAACGTTGCATTCGGTGGAATAACACCACCGGCACCACGTTCGCCATAACCCATCTCAGGCGGAATAGTCAGTTTACGCGCACCGCCGATATTCATACCTGCAACACCCTGATCCCAACCCGCGATGACCTGACCACCACCCAGTTTAAAACTGAATGTCTCATTGCGGTCATGGCTTGAATCAAACTTAGTACCATCGGTTAACCAACCAGTGTAATGCACCTCTACGGTTTGCCCTGCAACCGCTTCATCACCATCACCTACGATCTGATCTTCGATCTCTAATCCAGACATACTATACCTCGTTCTTTTTAAAATTAACTTTTACAAAAAAGGGGTCCGAAGACCCCTTTTTAATACGATTTTACGACCTGAATTATTTATAAAAATCGATCATCTTCTCAAGAGAAATCGGTACAACCTTAGAAGCATTACCGGCTGAACCGAATGATTCAAAACGTGCTTTACAGATATCTTTCATCGCAGCTGTAGATTCCTTAAGGAATTTACGTGGATCAAAGTTTGATGTATTTTCAGACAAGTGCTTACGGATAGAACCGGTTGATGCCATACGCAGATCAGTATCGATGTTAACTTTAGCAACACCGTTCTTGATACCTTCTTGAATTTCTTCAACAGGTACACCGTAAGTCTGACCCATATCACCACCGTAACTATTGATGGTCTTCAACCATTCTTGTGGCACTGATGAAGAACCATGCATAACTAAATGCGTGTTAGGCAGTTTTGCGTGAATCTCTTTGATGCGGTCGATACGCAGGATTTCGCCTGTAGGCTCCTGAGTAAATTTGTAAGCACCGTGTGAAGTACCGATAGCGATAGCTAATGCATCAACATTTGTCTGCTCAACAAAATCAGCTGCTTCGTCAACAGAAGTTAACAGCATATCAAGGTCTAACTTGCCTTCAGCACCGTGACCATCCTCTTCGCCCATCTCACCAGTTTCTAATGAACCCAGACATCCTAATTCACCTTCAACAGACACACCACCAGCATGAGCCATTTTCACAACTTCTTTGGTAACGTTAACGTTATATTCAAAAGAAGATGGTGTCTTCATATCTGCTTCTAATGAACCATCCATCATTACAGAACTAAAACCAGACTGTATAGAACGCAGACAAACTGCAGGTTCAGAACCGTGATCCTGATGCATTACTACAGGAATATGCGGATACATTTCGATCGCAGCAGAGATCAGGTGGCGCAGGAATGGTTCGCCTGCATAAGAACGCGCACCGGCAGAACCCTGCATGATAACAGGACTGTTAGTTTCGTCAGCAGCCTGCATGATGGCATGCACCTGCTCCATATTATTAACGTTAAATGCTGGCATGCCGTAACCGTTTTCAGCAGCATGGTCCAGTAGTTGTCTCAGTGAAATTAAAGCCATTTCAGCTCTCCTATAAAATATTAACTATTTTTGAAATTAAAAATTCTTTGTTCGATGTAACGTTTAAAAACTAATGAACACTTACGATCTTCATTATGTTACTGCCACCCTCGTCTCCCAGCATATCTCCTCGTGTGAGCACGATACGATCACCGGTCTCGACGATATTTTTGCTCTTCAGCAGATCGACCACGCCAAGCGTTACATCCATAGGTGCCAGTTTTGTGAAATCTGCACGTACAGGATAAACACCTCTATAAAGAGTCACTCGACTCAATGTTCTCAAACGCGGGGTCAATGCATAAATTGGAATACCCGAACTTATGCGTGACATCCATAACACGGTTGCACCTGATTCTGTCATCGACGCAATCGCATTCATCTTAAGATGGTTCGCGGTGTACATTGTAGCCATAGCGATGGCTTCATCAACCTTACCAAAAACAAGGTCAACACGATGATCTGACGTCATTGCTACGCGCTGCTTTTCAGCATGTTCACAGATGCGACCCATCGCCTCTACGGTTTTAGCAGGGTACCTACCCACCGCCGTCTCACCTGACAGCATTACCGCATCGGTGCCATCGAGAACCGAGTTAGCCACATCGAACACTTCCGCACGTGTCGGAATCGGATTGTCGATCATCGACTCCATCATCTGCGTCGCAGTAATAACGACCTTGTTCTTACTACGAGCATTTTTGATCAAACTTTTCTGTAGTGCTGGCAATTCTGCATCACCCATCTCAACACCCAGGTCGCCACGTGCCACCATGATGACGTCAGAAGCTTCGACGATCTCATCGATGTTTTCTATCGCTTCGGCACGTTCCACCTTGGTAACGATACCGGCATCACTCCCCTCAGCCCTAACCAGTTCACGGCACTGCTCTACATCCGCCGCTGTTCTGGCAAAAGATAAAGCGACGTAGTCCACATCCATAGCAACAGCCGCTTTCAGATCTTCCTTATCTTTGTCAGTTAATGCTGGCGCTGACAGGCCACCGCCTTTTAAATTAATGCCTTTATTGTTAGATAACTCGCAGGTGTAAACAACGATGCAGCGCACTTCGTTACCGGTCACCTCACTCACTTCGAGCTCAACACGGCCATCATCGAGCAGTAGTACATCACCCGGCTTCACATCTTTCGGCAGGTTTTTATAAGCAAGCCCGACACGCTCCTGCGTACCTTCATCCTTACCCAGTGCCGCATCCAGGATAAAAGTTTCACCCTTTATTAACTGGACCACACCATCTTTAAACTTATGAGTGCGTATCTTCGGCCCCTGAAGATCAGCCAGAATACCAACGATACGTCCCGTGCTCTCACTGCACACACGGATCAGATCAACGCGATGCTTCTGCTCTTCATGAGAGCCATGTGAAAAGTTCAGACGAAATACATCAACACCCGCCCTGATCATCTCAAGAATTACCTCAGATGAACTGGAGCCCGGCCCTAACGTCGCAACAATCTTAGTTCTGCGCATTGATGTTTTGTTTCTAACCTCTTAGTGAATTACGGGTCTTACTTCTAAGCACCGAAACTCTAAATATTATTGTTTTGCCGCACATTCTTCTAGCATGGCAACGGCGGGTAAAGTCTTACCCTCAAGATACTCAAGGAAAGCGCCACCTGCAGTTGAGATATAAGATACCTTGTCGTAGATATCATATTTCTGGATCGCCGCGATAGTGTCGCCACCACCGGCAAGACTAAACCCTGGAGAGTTGGCAATTGCCATCGAAACGGTTTTAGTGCCTTCACCGAACTGATCAAACTCAAATACACCGACAGGGCCGTTCCAGATAATAGTGCCCGCTTTCTCGATGATGCCCGCTAATACTTTTGCTGACTCAGGACCGATATCAAAGATCATGTCATCATCAGTACACTCATCAGCAGATTTCAAAGTTGCCTCTGCATCTTCAGCAAATTCTTTCGCACAAACAATGTCTGTCGCAATTGGAATACTCGCGCCGCGTGCATTCATCTTTTCTATCAAAGCTTTAGCCGTATCAACTAAATCTGCTTCGTACAAAGATTTACCAACGTTATGTCCCATCGCTGCCAAAAACGTATTCGCGATACCACCGCCAACAACTAACTGGTCAACTTTTTCAGACAATGCTTCAAGCACCGTTAATTTCGTCGATACTTTTGAACCACCAACGATCGCTACCATCGGGCGAGCAGGTTCAGCTAAAGCTTTAGCAAGACTGTCTAATTCACCAGAAAGCAGGATACCTGCACATGCAACCGGCGCAAATTTACCCGCACCATGCGTTGAAGCCTGTGCACGATGCGCAGTACCAAATGCATCCATAACAAACACATCACATAATGAAGCATACTTTTTCGATAAGGCTTCATCGTCTTTCTTCTCGCCCGCATTAAAACGAACATTTTCCAGTAATACACACTCACCTGCAGCAACTGCTGGCGCGTTATCTAAATAATCTTTAACCAGGCGTACATCCGTACCCAATTTTTCAGACATCACTTCAGCGATAGGCGCCATCGAGTTTTCATCATCAACCTTACCTTCTTCAGGACGGCCGCGGTGAGACATAACCATGACAGATGCACCTGCTTTCATGCAGTGCTCTACTGTAGGCATCGATGCAGTAATACGCGCATCCGAAGTTACCTTGCCATCTTTTACAGGCACGTTAAGGTCAGCACGGATCAAAACGCGCTTACCAGCTAGATCTAAATCAGTCAGTTTGATGAAAGCCATCACTAAAACTCCAAAAATTTTATTTCTTAATATTAAAAATACAGTTTGTTAAATAATTATTACCCCGGCCTCTGAAGACCTGGAATTTAACAAACAATACTTGCTTTACTTTTAAAGACACCAGCCCGGTTAAATTTAACCGGGCTGATTATCATCTAAATCACGACATCCTCTGCAGGAAAAAAATCGCGGAATGTAAAAAAATCCGCTCCTACAAGAGATCAAGTGAAGAGATTTTGTTCGCGAGCAAGGCGCGGTTCGAATTTAAAAACGGAGCGTACACTAAGTACGTGAGTATTTTAAATTCGGGCTGCAACGCCGCTCCCGGACAAAAGATCTTTACTTGGAGACGTGCTCTACGAAACGCAGCATGTTACATGTGTAACCATACTCGTTGTCGTACCATGAAACTAATTTCACGAAAGTACCGTCAAGCGCAATACCAGCTTCTGAATCGAAGATAGAAGAGAAACCACAACCACGGAAGTCTGTAGAAACAACTTTCTCATCGGTGTAACCCAGAGTCTTGCTCATGTCACCAGAAGTTGCAGCTGCTTTCAATTCAGCACAGATTTCTTCATAAGAAGCTTCTTTTTCCAGCTCAACTGTTAAGTCAACTACAGATACGTCTGAAGTTGGTACGCGGAAAGCCATACCAGTTAATTTGCCGTTAAGTTCTGGAAGAACAACGCCAACTGCTTTAGCAGCACCAGTTGAAGATGGGATTATGTTTTCTAAAATACCACGACCACCGCGCCAGTCTTTCATAGAAGGGCCGTCAACCGTTTTCTGTGTCGCTGTAGCAGCATGTACAGTCGTCATAAGGCCACGCTTGATGCCCCACTTGTCGTTGATAACTTTTGCAACTGGTGCAAGACAGTTAGTTGTACAAGAAGCAGCAGAAACGATTGCCTGACCAGCATATTCGTTATGGTTAACACCGTATACGAACATTGGTGTGCCGTCTTTAGAAGGTGCAGATTGAACAACTTTCTTAGCGCCTGCATCGATGTGCGCCTGACAGCTTTCTTCTGTTAAGAAGAAACCAGTACATTCGATGATAAGGTCAGCGCCGATGTCGCCCCACTTAAGATCAGCAGGGTTACGCTCTGCAGTCAGACGGATAGTTTTACCGTTAACGATCAGGTTGCCGCCTTCAACAGCGATGTCACCGTCGAAGTTACCGTGTACTGAATCGTACTTAAGCATGTACGCCAGGTAATCAGCGTCTAATAAATCATTAATACCGACAACTTCAATATCTGAGAAGTCTTTTGCAATCGCACGAAAAGCCATGCGTCCAATACGGCCAAAACCGTTAATACCGACTTTAATAGTCATAATAGTTACTCCAAATAATTAAAACTT
>DAOVJH010000448.1 GCA_030673345.1 Pseudomonadota bacterium | reverse complement strand
TCGGTACTTTCCTTTAGCTCCTGCCGGGCTTTTTCTTCTGCACGGCGTTTCTCTGCTTCGACTTTCTCCTTTAAACGTGCTTTTTCAGCATCCGCCTTTGCCTTTAATTTCTGCTTCTCGGCATCGAGCTTTGCCTTCGCTTCATCCTTTAACGCACCGCCCACTGATTTTTTCAAACGGTCGCTATCAAGGTCGTATTGCAAGGCATCGAATGGACCATGAATATGCACATACACCGGTTTGTCCAGGAATTTTTCAGCCGCTGTTTTAGCGCGCGGCAGTGAAACGGATGTAATTATATCCAGTGTATCCTGCACGATATCGGCATGCCCTTCTGCACGTACCTGCACCCGTTTAGAGTCCATCAAAAAGTCATTGGTGCGTGCTTTACCATCAGCCAGATTTACCGTGCTATGAATCTTGTCGAACACGGTAACCTCACGCGGCTTATAACTGCCTATGATTGTTTTTGACAGGCCAAATCCTTTACTGTGAACATAGTCCGCGATCGATGAACGCATATAATATTCAGGATCAAAACCATTTACTTCCGTTTCTTTCATATCGAGAATAATCTGACCTTTACTCGCCTCTTTCAGCTGGTTAACGGACTCACCCGCTGTTTTAACATCCACTCTCAGGTTAGCAGCGCCTTTCATCGACATCGGCTTGTCACCCATGATGCCATCAAGGAACGGGTTAGCCACCGGCCCCATCTGAACCTGCTTCACATCCAGACTGATACCGTAAACGGGGACAGCTTTCTGTACATTGATATTCACTGCACTGGTAACCCGTCCTTGCAGCACCTGCATGGATAACGGCTTGATGCCGATTAAACCGTCCTTTGCTTTCAGGGACATCAAAAATTCTTTGATGTCATATTCTTTTGCGGTCAGAGAAGCAATACGAAAATCACCCTGGATATCCAGTTGACGCATCATCTCCATTGGCATTTCAATTTTCTCGTCACCTGTCGCTGCAGCAGTTTGATCGGCCTTAGCAACTACTGGAACAGCCTTATCGCCAACAGGCTGTTCAGCGACCGGTGGCAGATAATCATTGAGATTCAATTGATCAAAAGCAAGGTCATAACGTAACTGCTGCTTGCTTATGTTGAGCAGTTGCAACCATCCACTCAAGGTACTGCCATCCAACACGAGACTAAAATTATTTACCTGTAGTTTTTCACCCTGAAGATTGATGTTTGTTTTTAACGCCACGTGATTCAGTGCATCGGCTTTAGCCATCTCAGGAAGATCAACAGCAACGCGTTTCGCAACGTCTCGTGCGTTAAATGGCTGCACCTCGATGTCACCCTGAATCACAGGTGATTCCAAAAACCGTGTAATGTTTATATTCGCCAGGGTTTCCGTTCCCAATGCAGATAACTGCAGTTGTTTTAATGTCACACGCTGGTCATCCATAGAGACATCGATATCAGATTTAATCTCTATCTTTTCCTGCTGCGGAATAAATTCATTGGCATCTACCAAAATGGTGAACACGAAATCGTGCAGATTAAATTCTGTTAGCTCTTTATTGAAGGTCAGCTGCGTGCTCATATTTAAACGTGTATCAATAACCGGCTGATTATTTTCGATGCGCGCACCAAATTTTACATCGACCGGTTCATCAAACGTGATCGCAGTGGTTGTTAGATTCAACTCAGAAACCGTTGCTTTGGTATTACTGCTGCGATCATCATAAACAATCACTGCATCAACAAATTCAAAACCTTCTACTTTTAATGCCTGCAGTGGTGAAGCGCCATCTTTATCTACGGCTGCTTGCTGCTCTGTTTCGGCGGATTCATCAGGCTTTTTCGCAGCATC
>DAOVJH010000366.1 GCA_030673345.1 Pseudomonadota bacterium | reverse complement strand
ACGATTGGTCGCTCTTGCGATGGAACGCCCTAATGAGGTCTTACCAACGCCTGGAGGACCTACCAGACATAATATCGGGCCCTTTAACTTCTTCACCCGCTGTTGCACAGCGAGGTATTCCAGTATACGTTCTTTAACTTTATCCAGACCATAGTGATCTTCGTTCAGCACCTTTTCAGCACCGGCAAGATCATTACGAATCTTGGATTTTTTCTTCCACGGGCAGTCGACCAGCCAGTCGATGTAATTACGAACGACCGTCGCCTCGGCCGACATCGGTGACATCATCTTCAGTTTATTCAGCTCACTATCTGCTTTTTTTCTGGCCTCTTTACTCATACCAGATTTTTCGATCTTCTGTTCCAGCTCTTCGACTTCGTTAGGTGCGTCTTCCATGTCACCCAGCTCTTTCTGAATGGCTTTCATCTGCTCATTCAGATAATACTCACGCTGGCTTTTTTCCATCTGCTGTTTAACGCGGCCACGGATACGCTTTTCGATCTGAAGCATATCGATCTCGCCGTCGATCAATTTCATTATGTATTCGAGTCTTTGCTGAACGTCAGAGATCTCCAGGATCTTCTGTTTTTCATCGAGTTTCAGCGACATATGTGCGGCGATGGTATCGGAAAGACGAGATGGTTCATCGATGCCAGCTAAAGAGGTTAAAACTTCAGCTGGCACCTTTTTATTCAGTTTTACATATTGGTCAAAAACACTGAGAGTCGAGCGAGAAAGAACTTCGAGCTCCGTATCATCTTTTGACACGTCGTCGGACAGCAGGCGATAGCCGGCAACAAAGAATTCACCGCTCTCTTTCATGCCTTCGATATGTGCACGCTGAGAACCTTCGACCAGAACCTTTATGGTGCCATCAGGTAATTTTAATAATTGCAGTATGGTCGCAAGCGTACCTATCTCATGCACATCATCGATTGCGGGATCATCGATATCGGCACTTTTCTGTGCCACAAGCAAGATCTGCTTGTTGTCCTGCATCGCCGCATCAAGTGCCTGTATGGATTTTTCACGACCGACAAAAAGGGGGATAACCATGTGTGGATAAACAACCACATCACGTAAGGGCAAAACGGGTACTTCGGAAGACTGTGATACATTCGCTTCCAGTTCTTTTGTGCTAGCCATGGCTACCTCTAATTCTTAACAGTTATTAGTTAGTGTAGACAAACGCAAAGCTTTTCAAGTGTATAAGCAAGAAAATAATCCTAAAATAAGAAGATAGGTTGCTAGCCACTGTTTTTTAATTACAAGTTACTGTTTTCTTTTTTCCTGCTTAACTTTCCTGACTTAACTTTTTCGGCTCTCCGCCTTCATAAACCAGATATGGCTGATTACTGCCTTCCACCACTGCTTCATCAACGACCACCTTTGAAACGCCATCCAATGATGGCAGTTCATACATGGTATCAAGCAGTATATTTTCAAGGATTGTACGTAATCCACGTGCACCGGTCTTACGTTCCATCGCTTTCTTCGCGATAGCATGCAGCGCTTCTTCTCGCAGTTCCAGCTCACTGCCTTCCATCTCGATCATCTTGCCGTATTGTTTGCTCAACGCATTTTTCGGCTCAGTCAGGATGGTAACCAGCGCTTCTTCGTCGAGTTCTTCAAGCGTCGCCACCACGGGCAATCGGCCTACGAACTCCGGAATCAGGCCATAAGAGATCAGATCATCAGCTTCTAGCTCATCGATAACCTCATGCGCCTTGCGTTCTTCATCTTTCGTTTTGACTTCAGCGCCAAAACCGATACCACCTTTTTCAGAGCGGTCACGGATAACCCTGTCGAGCCCGGCAAAGGCACCGCCACAGATAAACAGGATATTCGACGTGTCGACCTGCAGAAATTCCTGCTGCGGGTGTTTTCTGCCACCCTGAGGCGGAACCGAAGCGACCGTACCTTCGATCAGTTTCAGTAATGCCTGCTGTACGCCCTCACCCGATACATCTCGAGTGATTGAAGGGTTATCTGATTTACGGGAAATCTTGTCAATCTCATCGATGTAGACGATACCCGTCTGCGCCTTATCGACATCATAATCGCATTTCTGAAGGAGTTTCTGGATGATGTTTTCGACATCTTCACCGACATAACCGGCTTCAGTCAGCGTGGTTGCATCAGCGATAGTGAAAGGCACGTCTAGCAGCCTTGCTAAGGTTTCTGCCAGCAGCGTTTTACCCGAACCGGTCGGTCCGATCATCAAGATATTACTCTTGGATAATTCGATATCGTCTTTTTTATGTTTTACTTCAAGACGTTTGTAGTGATTGTATACCGCCACAGAAAGAATCTTTTTAGCGCGCACCTGACCGATAACATAATCATCGAGGATGGCGTTAATTTCACGTGGCGTTGGCAACTTCTTGATCGCAGTACTGGTTTCATCTTCCAGCTCTTCCAGGATAATGTCGTTACATAATTCGACACACTCATCGCAGACATAAACCGATGGCCCTGCAATCAACTTCTTTACTTCGTGCTGGCTCTTACCGCAGAAGGAACAATAAAGAAGTTTCTCTGAATCGTTTCCGGTTGT
>DAOVJH010000163.1 GCA_030673345.1 Pseudomonadota bacterium | reverse complement strand
CGCCATCATGGCGTGATCAGTACTGCCTATCAGCCGGGTATCGTATTCAAAGATGGGTGCCACTTCCTGAATATCCAGCGCTGCGCCTTTGGCCGCGCCTTCGTGAATATCAATCATTACGATCTCACGGCACAGGTTTTTGGCTGCCAAAAACTGTGCGGTTGATTCACCGACACGGCCGGCACCGACGATAGTGATCTTGTTCATCCGATCTGCTCCCTTTAGAATTTTGACTGCTTACCGATGTGTTTTAGCATTATTATTTAGTCGACACACTAAATATTCAATAATTCACTCATAAAATAAATAAGGACTATTTAGTCTTTTGCGGATATCCCTTTGCAGTCTTAAAGCGATCAAGGAATAAGGTAACAGCATGCCAGTAGCTGCGGCTGTCAGCCTGTCTGTTCCACAGAGCTTTTGAGCCATGTTTGCCAGCCGTTTCGGGTATGAAGTTTTGCCGGTAAGCGGAACCGATAACATCATATATGGTGGCCCAGTCTCCCGCTTCTGCTTTTGATGATGTTATGAATACAGGTGTTTTTATATTTTGTGCGGCGTCACGTATCCAGGTTTTGCTCTTGCCGACATGAGAAAAATATTCACCCGGTGAAAACGCGAGTACACCGTCTACAAGCTGTGGATGATCACCGGCAACTTTAAGTACCAGTGCTGCAGAATAGGAACTGCCCCAGGCGATAACTTTTCTGTTTGGGAAATGTTTTTGTGCGTAGCGTAATGATGCGATGATGTCAGGCAAAGCATCTGCATAACTTGTTGGCAGATTTTTATTGCTTGCGCGTATTGCGGTTTCGTTGTCTTTTCCTCTCGAATATTCGCCTGAGCGCAGGTCAACGGCGAGGCAGTTGAAACCCAGTTTGTTTAACTGTGGTGCGATCTCATTGTATTCACCTCTGCTGGAACCGGCCTGGTGGAATAATACGATCAATGGTGTCTTGTCAGGAGCGTGCGGTGTATAGCGGTCAGCGCTTATCAATAAACCATCAGCAGAGCTGAAGGTTATGAGGTGTTCATCCGATGCGCAGACCTGTACTGCTACCAGCATGAAGATGCAGGCGCTGAATAGTTTTTTTAGCATGACTTACGCACGCTCCTTTTAGGCGGGTGCCGGTGGCCCTGTTTATGCTTCTTTTACTGACCGGTTCTCTTTAGGGAATTTTCGGGCAACGCCTGTTGCGATAGCAGCTTTTGATACAGCATGTGGAATGGTTTCTATCAGGCGCGGGTCTAAAGGTTTTGGAATGATGTATTCAGGACCGAACATCATAGTATCGAGCCCATAGGCGTCCAATACTTCCTGAGGCACAGGTTCACGGGCAAGTTCTGCAAGTGCATTAACGCAGGCGATCTGCATTTCCTGATTGATACAGCTGGCGCGTACATCCAGTGCGCCTTTGAATATGTAAGGGAAGCCCAATACATTGTTGACCTGGTTGGGATAGTCGCTTCGTCCAGTACCCATGATCAGATCATCGCGAGTCATGTGTGCCAGCTCGGGCAGGATTTCAGGGTCAGGATTTGATAATGCAAAAACTACAGGATGGGGCGCCATGGTGGCAAGCATGTCCTGTGATAACAGATCTGGGCCAGAAACACCGATGAATACATCGGCACCGTCCATCGCATCGGCTAGCGTGCGTCTGTCAGTATGTACGGCAAAGGCCTTTTTGTATCTATTTAGATCGTCACGTTCGCTCTGAATGATGCCGTTGCGATCGATCATGAAGAGTTTTTCCGGATCAGCGCCCAGGCCCTGTAACAGTTTCATCGAGGCGATGCCTGCAGCACCTGCGCCTAAACAGACGACCCGGACATCTTCGATTTTTTTATGTTGCAGTTCAAGAGCATTCAATAAAGCGGCGGCGATGATGATGGCGGTACCATGTTGATCATCGTGAAATACCGGGATGTCGAGTTGTTCGATCAGGGCTTCTTCGATATCAAAACAGGCTGGTGCGGCGATATCTTCCAGGTTTATGCCGCCAAAGGTCGGTGCGATATTTTTTACTGTTCTGATGAAATCTTCAGTGGAATCGGCATTGACTTCGATGTCGAATACGTCGATGTCTGCAAATGCTTTAAACAGTACACCTTTGCCTTCCATCACGGGTTTGCCGGCGAGTGCGCCGATATTACCCAGGCCAAGTACGGCGGTACCGTCGGTGATTACCGCAACCAGGTTGCCTTTAGCAGTGTAGTCATACGCCGCTTCTTCATCACGGTGAATCGAGCGGCAGGGTTCGGCGACACCCGGTGTATATGCCAGTGAAAGATCAAGCTGAGTTTCACAGGGTTTCGTTATTTCAATGGCGATTTTTCCTGGTTTTGGATTGGCGTGGTAATCCAGAGCTTGTTGCTTGAAACGTGTTGGCATGGCAAAAGTGGTCGATCGGTATCGTGCAAAGAAAAAAGTGCGGTAATATTAGCATTTTCTGGTTGTTTTTTCGAGTGCCTGATGATATTCAGGATAAGAAACAGTAACTTAGGGTTAGCCGCTTAATCGCAGGTAAAAGTTGATGCCAGCTGCAGGGAAGAAGGGTGGCGGATACGTATGTAATAAGGCGCATCTTTTTTGCTCTTGTTGAGCCAGCCTCGCACCACGACCTTGTGATTTAGCATCGTGTGGATGGCATTGATATCAAAAAGTGATTGATTGTCCGGCCGGATACCGATGGTGAGTTTATCGTCCAGATTCAGCCAGATCCCTTTCTTGTTGCTATTGATGCTTTTCAATTTGCCCGTTACCAGCTGGAAACCGATGTGTGTATCGTCGAGTTTTTTGGCGGTTAGTGCTTTTGCTTTCTCCCAGAGTCCTGTTTTCTGGCAACGTGCTGTGTGCTCCTGCTGCAGATAACAGGTTGAAAACCGGGTATTTGGTGGAAATGAGATGGCGCGGGCGTAACCCTGGGCCAGTAAAACCGCCTGTACGTTTTCGCCCTCATCGGTGAAAGCATGCGCGAGCAGTCGATCATAGCGGTCGTATTTGTCTTCGCCATAGATCAGTGAGATTGATTTGCTGTTTTTAAAGAGTGCTTTAAGCGATTTTGTCGCCTCAGCAGAAAATGCTTCGGCAGCATGGTTGTCACGCGCTGTTTCAGGTGCGTTGATGCCGATCAGTCTGACTTTTCGCCCGCCCTTCAGGCGAAGGGTGTCGCCGTCATGTATGTATTTTATGCTGGTGGTTTCATCATACTTCGCTGCCGCGCAGGCGGGTTCGGCCCAGATGGGATCGGCAGCTGACATGGCGGCGATGCAGAACAGGCTTGTTTGCAGCGCCTTGTTGGCTCTTTGTGCCCATGTTTTATGTGGCCTGGCGCCCATCCATGGGCATAAAAAAAGACGCTCTGAAGCGTCTTTTTTAGTAAACAGCATTGGGTAGAATCTTTTAAGATTTATTACCAAAACGTTTATTGAATTTGTCGATCTGACCAGCAGAGTCAAGAATCTTCTGTTTGCCTGTATAAAATGGGTGGCACTCAGAGCAGACATCAATAGTCATATCGTCTCTGCCGTAAGTAGAGCGGGTGGTGAATGCATTGCCACAGCTACATTTTACGTTTACGTCGGTGTATTTTGGATGGATATCAGCTTTCATGTCGATTTTGCTCGTATTACGGGGTCTGGCTAAAAAACAGGGAGTGAATTCTACCCGTAGGAGCAAATTGAAGCAAGCCTTTATTTTCCGGTAGCTTCAGACCGTATTATCGTAAATATAGTGGATTTAAGAGGGGGCTAGTCCATACTTCATTACAATAAATGTATAGTCACGGACGCAGCTTAAAGGAAGTATTATGAAATTTAAAATTTTTTCGATGTTGGTCATAATGGGCATGTTATCGGTAATGCCGATGATTTATATGGGAAAATTTGATCCTATGTCGTTTTTCAGCTCAGGTTTTAAGGGCGGTGTGTCTGACCTTAAACAGATAAAAGCTAAAGTACCTAAAAACCTGACTAATGCGATTACAGATGAAAAGGTGGAGGTTTATAAATGGCGTGATGAACATGGTGTGATGCAGTTCAGTAATATGCCGCCGCCAGCCGGCGATAATGCCGAGAAGCTGGAGCTGAACCCGAATGAAAACATCGTACAGGCGGTTAAAATCCCTGTAAAAGAAGAGCCAGAGGAGAAAACCGAGGCAGAAGCACCAAGCCCCTACACCATGAAAGGCATGAAAAAAGTAATGAAGGACGCAAAGGACGTGGAAAAGATGCTGCAGCAGCGGCATGAAGAGCAGGATAAACTGCTAAATAATCTATAACGGGTATGACTTAAGTACTTTGTTTATAAGGGTTTAGGCAGCGGGTGGCTGCCATTTTTAGTGCTGTCAGACAATCGCCTGGCCCCTCCGCACTTAACAGTAAATACCGCTTTTTAGAAAATTTCTGAATAATAATCAGAAAATCTCGTCTATTATTTAATTACCCCTCGATTAAGCAAGGTTGTTATGCCTTATGTCTGATCTCTCTACCATCCTCTGGGTGTCGGTTGTCATGCAGTGTTTAGCTGTATGGCTTGCTCTGCGCCTGATTCCGATAACGGGTCACGCCCATGCCTGGATAATTCTTTCCGTTGCCTTTTTATTGATGGCGACACGCCGTTCACTCAGCCTGTTATATGAACAGGGTATTATTGAAGGCGGTTTCTTGCGTGCCTTTTCTACAGAAATCGTTGCGTTAGTAATCTCTTTG
>DAOVJH010000203.1 GCA_030673345.1 Pseudomonadota bacterium | reverse complement strand
CGGGCTGTCATCCAATACCAATGGTCTGGGTGATATGACGCTGGGTCTGACCTATGAAGCTTTCGATGGCATCAAGTGTGTCTGGAAGGTGCGCGACTGGAAAGACCTGATTCCTGCTGCTTATTTCGGTATGGCATTAACAGTGCCGACAGGCATTTCACCCTATGATGATGTGGCGAACAGCTTTGATATTACCGGCCGTGGTTTCTATCGTCTCGACGGTAATATCCTGCTCGATAAGACCATCTATCCGTGGAATGCTTCATTACTGCTCTCCTATGGTAAGTACCTCGAGCGCGATGTTAACCGTGAGTACGGCAAGTATGTGGAACCGTACAGGAAGGAACTGGGTGACCGGATGCTGGGGACTGCAACGTTTGGTTATACACATTTCCTCGATAATATGGATACCATGACCTTTAGTCTCGCTTACTCACATCTTGAAGAGGATGCGGGCAGCATTGATGGCCGCCCGGATGTCAGCAGCGAGATGGAGAAAAACTCGATGGCGCTCACTGCAGCATACTCGACGATGAATCGTGACTGGGTTTACAAGGTAAGCTTGAGTCATGCCGGTCGAGAAGATGGTCAGGGCCAGAATTTCCCTGTTACTGATGTTTTAACACTGGGGGTTAGCCATGTTTTCCGTTAGATTAGCCGTAAGATTAATAGCGCCGCTTGTCTTGTCTGGTGCTTTATCTGTACTGACAGGCTGTGATGGTTTAACCGATGATCTTAGGCCATCCGGTGATGATAGCCGGCCATCCGTCGAGGCGGGTACCATCGGTACACAGGTAGGACAGCAGTCACCTGATTTTTCAGTGCTGGATACACTTGGTGTTAGCCGCGGCCTTTATGATGAGCTTTCGACATCGACAGGTGTAGTACTGTATTTTAATATGTGGTGTCCCATCTGTGATGCGCATGCAAGCCATATGCGTAATTACGTCATACCAAACTTCCCTACGGTTAAATTCTTCCTTGTTGACTATGTGACAGGATCGGTTGCCGCTTCTCGCGCGGCGCAGCTGTCTAATGGTTTTGCCGACATCGAAACACTGGTTGATGCAGACCAGACGTTATTTGATCTATACCAGGCTTCCATGGGTACGACTATCGTTATCGACAGTGCTGGCAATATCGTCAGGATGAATGAGGACTATAAAGACGGCGTGAAACTGATAGAAATACTGCAGGCACTGCCATGAAAAAAGCTTTGATCCTATTCATCGGTCTGTTTCTTACAGGTACACCCTATGTGGCGGTGTACGCTGATGAAGTTGCGAGTAATGATAACAGCGCAGATGCCAAAAGCCTGTTTGAAGGCAGATGCCAGATGTGTCATCAGCTGCCGGAGCCCGGCATGTTGAGACCGAATCAGTGGAGGCTGATACTTGGCACCATGCAGCAGCGTATGCAGCAAGCGGGCGTGCCGCCACTGACATCAGAGGAGACTGAAATGATACTCGGATATATTGCAGATCAGTCACGTTAGTAATTAAATATAACGATAAACTGCATGAGTCCGGAGATGATCCCGCTCTTACAAGAAATCATATGCCTGTAGGAGCGGTTATGCAAACCGCGATCTCTCTTAAGTTTACACTTGCGCTCGATACAGCTAATGATTTTAGAAAATATTAAGGTTGGTTCAGAGTTGATAGCGGATATTTAATCATAAGCATTAAAGCTACTACGAATAAAGAAAACCATGATCAATAAACTTATTTTTTCATTGCTGTTTCTGTTGAGCGGAACCGCTCATGCAGCTAAACCGCTTACCGATTTACTCATTGTTCCGGAAGCTGAGCGTCATGACGCCCCCGGTTTTGAGATAGAAAATCTTGCGGGTGGGAATACCGGCCTGGTGGACTACAGGGGCAAGATCGTATTGCTCAATTTCTGGGCCACCTGGTGCATGCCATGCCGTGCGGAAATGCCTGGCATGGAAACAATCTGGCAAAAATACAAAGAGCAGGGTTTTGTGATTGCTGCGGTTTCTGTCGACGAAGGTTCCAGAGGACGGATCAAAACATTTTCAAAATTACTCGATCTAAGTTTCCCGATTCTCCTGGATCCGGAAAGCAAAGTGAGTGACCTGTATAAAGTATCCAACATGCCGACAAGTTTTTTGATTGATCGTAACGGTAAAATTATTAGTCGTATCGTTGGTACCGAGGAATGGACATCGCCGGAAGCTATCCAGCTTGTGGAACAACTTCTTTCTCAATAGATTGTTGTTTACTTTGGCTTTTTGTCGCTGGTTTATGTGCAGAAAATTCAATAAAAATTATAAAATTGAGAAGCATTAAATCAAGTAAGAATTTTTTTTAAAATTAATCGAAAAAAGGACGTACCTGTATCATAGGCATGTGCTGAATTGTATCGAAGAAACTTTTAGCTAAGAGGATATAAAGTTGTTGTATAGAAGTAAAAAAGGAAATACTGCTCATGGTCAATTATTAACACTCTCCATGGCTTCTGCCTGTTTGTTGGTGGCGTCCTGTAGTAATGATAATTCAGCTGCGAACGTTGATGATGCGGAACTGTCGTCACTGGTAACTGCAGCCGGTTTAACAGGTGACCCGACTACTGGCCGAACTCTTCCAGACGTCACTGATGCAAAAGCCAAGTTAGGCAAGAAATTGTTTTACAGCAAAGGTCTCGGTGGTGATGATGATTCTGCCTGCGTCACATGCCATCACCCGTCGTTAGGTGGCGGTGATGATCTGTCAATGTCGATAGGTGTCGGCGCGGAAATGCCGGATCTGTTAGGTCCGGGACGTTTCCACGATACGGCGGCAGTAGGATATGATGGTAGTCCGCCTGTGCCAAGAAATGCACCAACCACGTTTAATATTGCGCTGTGGGATCAAGCGTTGTTTCATGATGGTAGAGTCGAAAGTATTGGTAAAACAGCAGGTAAAAATGGTGATGACGGTTCGGGAATACGTACGCCTGATTCAGCTTTTGGCGTTGCTGATCCGGATGCGGGTTCTACCCTGACCGCTGCTCAGTCTCGTTTTCCGATTACATCGCCAGAAGAGATGCGTGGTTTTATTTTTCAGGTCGGCAACACGAATGCTGAGCTTCGTACCGCACTGGAAGTTAAGCTAACAAACTCTGGATGGGGCACGCACTTCGCTATGGCTTATGGTGATTCTGCCGTCACGCACCAGCGTATCGCTGAAGCTATCGGTGAATTTGAGCGCTCCCAGGTATTTGTCGACTCTCCATGGAAAGCATATGTGGAAGGTGATAAAACTGCGATCAGTGAATCAGCAAAACGCGGCGCTACCATGTTCTTCAGCAGCATCGGAGATGGCGGTGCAAATTGTACTTCCTGTCATGCAGGTGACTTCTTTACCGATGAGCAATACCATGTGCTTGCAACACCGCAGATCGGCAGAGGCGAGGGTGATGGCTCGTCAGGTAATGATGATTTTGGCCGCTTCAGAGAAAGCAATGTAGCTGCTGATATGTATCGTTTTAGAACAGCGACCCTGCTCAATGTGGAAGTAACTGGTCCGTGGGGACACGCGGGTGCATACACCGAGCTGGAGAACATGGTTCGCCACATGCTGAATCCTGCAGAGGCCATTGCGAATTATGATTTTAATCAGTTAGATCCTAATGCAGGAATACAGTCTGGTGACATGTTGATTAATGCTCAGCTTGCACTGGGCCAGTTAGAAGCAAATCGTACGAATAAAGTCAGTGGTGTACATCAGAATGTTGAGTTTACTGAAGACGATGTGACTGACCTGGTCGAGTTTCTGAAAGCCTTAACTGACCCATGCGTAAAAGACCGTAGTTGTCTGGCACCGTGGATACCTCAGGGTATGGGTAGTGGTCCAGATGGTCTGAAACTGGATGCTGTTGATAGCACAGGTGCATTACTTTAAAAAGTTGAAACTTCAACCTGAAATAAAGCGGCAACCGGGGTATTCTGGTTGCCGCTTTTATTTGAATTAAAAAACATGGTATTAAAAAACTTTAAAGGTATTTTAATTTATACGGTGGCTGTTCTGACCGTGTCGGTCGTGTATTTTATCTATGCCTACAATACCTATCCGCCG
>DAOVJH010000353.1 GCA_030673345.1 Pseudomonadota bacterium | reverse complement strand
TTATTGATGGGTATTTCGATGTACATACAGCAGAAACTGAACCCTGCACCGATCGACCCGATGCAGCAAAAAATATTTCAGATAATGCCGTTTGCTTTTACTATCATGTTTGCCTTTTTCCCATCAGGCCTGGTGCTGTACTGGGTAGTGAACAATATCCTGTCTATTTCGCAGCAGTATGTGATCACCAAAAAAATTGAGAATTCATAAAGGCTCTCGTCTTATAATCGAAATATGAATAACGATACCATCGCCGCTATCGCGACACCTTCGGGTCAGGGCGGCGTTGGCATTATTCGTATTTCTGGTGGTAAAGCGCCAGAGATAGCAGAGATAATTTCTGGTTTATGTCCCGCACCCCGTTACGCGCATTACGGAAAATTTAATAGCGCAGACAAGACCACTATCGATAGTGGTCTGACTCTCTATTTTAAAAAACCTTATTCTTTTACCGGCGAAGATGTTGTCGAGTTTCACGCGCATGGCGGCCCGGTTGTTCTGGATATCCTGTTAAAAGAGATCCTGCAGCATGATGTTCGTCCGGCGCGGGCCGGTGAGTTTAGTGAACGCGCTTTTTTAAATGACAAGATTGATCTGGCACAGGCTGAGGCTATCGCCGACCTGATCGCGGCCGATAGTGAACAGGCAGCACGTGCCGCGATGCGATCCATGCAAGGTGAATTTTCGGCGATCATCCACCAGCTGGTAGAAGCGTTGATACAGCTGCGCATCTACGTTGAATCGGCACTGGATTTTCCAGAAGAAGAGATCGACTTTCTGGCAGACGATGCAATCTCTGAAAAACTGGCATCGGTTATACAAAAACTTTCAGAAGTAAAAACATCGGCCCAGCAGGGCCGCCTGTTAAAAGAAGGCATGACGGTGGTGATTGCCGGCAAACCGAATGCGGGCAAGTCGAGTCTATTAAATCAACTGGCAGGACAGGAGTCAGCCATCGTAACGGAAATACCGGGAACGACCCGCGATATATTAAGAGAGCATATACAGATAGACGGTTTGCCGCTGCACATCATCGATACGGCCGGCTTGCGTGACAGTGATGACGTGGTAGAACAGGAAGGCGTCAAACGGGCAAAGCAGATGATCGAAAAAGCAGACCGTGTCCTGTTCGTTATCGATATCAATGAAAAACCTGCTGATCAGCAGATGATATTAGACAGCGTGCCAGAAAACATCGGTATGACGATTATCTACAACAAGATCGATAAAGAACAGCGCTCGCCGGAGATAGTAGAGGAAGAGAATACGGCTATCTATCTGTCAGCCAAAAATGGCTCAGGTGTCGAACTGCTAAAGCAGCATCTAAAAAGTTGTATGGGTTATCAGCAAAGAAATGAAGGACAGTTCATTGCGCGGCGTCGGCATCTTGATGCAATCGATACGGCAGAAGAGCATCTGTCACTAGCCGATAAGAATCTTCATGAGCTGAAAGCGGGTGAACTGTTGGCCGAAGAACTGCGTTTTGCGCAGGAAGCGTTATCTTCCATTACCGGAGAATTCAGCAGTGATGATCTGCTAGGTAGAATTTTTTCTGATTTTTGTATCGGTAAATAAGGTGAAAAAAATAGCAGCTGTTTATCTCGTACAGATACTGGTTATGGTTATCCTGGTAATAAATACACAATCTGTTATTGCCAGTAAGTATAGTCCGCCCGGATTATACGACGTCGAAAAGATCACTTTAGATAATGGTATGGACGTGATTTTAAAGCCCCGGTCTGGCGCACATACTTTCTCAATGCGATTGTGGGTCGGTGTTGGTTCTCAGGATTTTTCATGTGCTCAGCAGGAGACCCCGCATTTTTTAGAACACCTGCTGTTTACCGGCACGTCAAAACACAGCGAGGCAGAACTCGAACATCTTATAGCGGACCATGGCGGTTACTGGAATGCGGCAACGGGTGTAGAAGATACAACATATGATCTGGACATCTATAGCCAGCACGCAGAATTTGCTGTTGATATGCTCTATGAGATATTAACGGATTCAAGTATAACGCCTGAAAATGTCGAGATCTCCAGGGATATCATCCATCGTGAATCAGGCGGCGAACCATCTGATATAAAGAGATGGTTTCGTGATCAGGGCTTTGGCATCAACGCGACGGTTAAAGCTGTTCTCAAGTTAGTCCCGGGGACTAACTTTGTCTGTGAGCAATTTGTTACGGCAACCGATGTTAGCCGTGAAGATATTATCAGGACTTTTGAAAGATATTATGTACCGGGAAATATGGCGCTGATCATCGTTGGTGATTTTGATAAAGAAAAAATTATAAAGCAGCTTCGGAAAACTTTTGGCAGTCAGCCTGTAAAAAAATCACCAGAAAGGATAGAACCTAAAGCAGATGAAACGACTGATTATGATTCGGTGACGGGTACTTTTTCACCTCTGTTAAGTGACGAAGCAAACATCGGTGTCATGTACCGGTTGCCGAGTTACTGGTCGGATGATGTTTTTCCGATGATGATTATCGAAGAGTACTTGCATTATAAAGTCAGTGAGGTTATCCGTATCGAGCGAGGTCTGGCTTATGCGCCTGGCACCTGGAGTTATTCGACGGGCCAGTTCGGTCTGTTCGGTGTTTATGCGGATGTAAATCTGAACGATATCGATGATACCTTAACG
>DAOVJH010000198.1 GCA_030673345.1 Pseudomonadota bacterium | reverse complement strand
GCAGGACAGGATAAATAGATGACAGAGATGCGTGATTTGGTCGTTATTGGTGGTGGTGCTGGCGGGCTGGTGGTCGCCAGCGTGGCAGCACAGTTAGGGCTTGATGTTGTTTTGATCAACAAAGAAGAAGCGATGGGTGGTGATTGTCTGCACTATGGCTGTGTGCCGAGTAAAGCATTACTTAAAAGCGCTTCTGTTGCACACGTGATGCGTAATGCTGATCGCTGGGGACTGCCTGCTGTGGAAACTGAAATAAATATGCAGGCGGTAAACCAGGCGATAAAAAAAGCGATCGATACTATCCAGGAGCATGACAGCCGTGAACGGTTTGAGGCTTTAGGTTGTGAAGTTATCACCGGTGAGGCACGTTTTATTGCGGCGTCAACGGTCGAAGTAGGTGATAAAACATTCGATGCTAAACGATTTGTCGTGGCCACAGGTTCGTATGCATGGATACCACCGATCAAGGGTCTGCGGCAGGTCGGTTTTTTAACCAATGAAGACATGTTCAGTCTGCCTGAGTTACCGAAAAACATGATCGTCCTGGGTGGTGGACCGATCGGTGTGGAGATGGCGCAGGCCTATTCTCGTTTAGGTACAGAGGTCACTGTCGTCGAGCTGGCACCGAGATTGTTACCTCGGATGGATGAGGACGCCTCAGATATCCTTGCGGGCGTTCTGTCATCCGAGGGTGTCTCGCTGGTATTAGATAACGAAGTTATTGAAGTTAGTGAAACAGATGGTCTGAAACAGGTTACATTGAAAGATGGCGCTACCATACAGGCAGAAGCGTTGCTGGTGGCTATAGGACGTCGTCCCGTCGTCGATACATTGGGCCTGGAAAAAGCGAACATCGAGTATGACGCCAGCGGTATCAAGGTCAATCGAAAGATGCGTACAAGCAATAAAAATATATATGCGTGTGGTGACGTCACCGGCGAGATGCCATTAACACATGTGGCAGAATTACAGGCCGGTATAATAATTGCGAACATGATGTTCAGGATGCCGAAAAAAATAAACTATGATGTGATACCCGCAGTGGTCTATACCGAACCGGAAGTTGCACAGGTTGGTATCAGCATCGAACAATGTGCTGGTTTGCCGGGCGGAGAAGTGTACCAGTTTGAAATCGATCAACTGGATCGCGCAGTGACTGACAATAATAAAATCGGTGTTGCAAAGATTCTGACTGAAAAAGGAAGGATTGTCGGTGCGCATATTATCGCACCGCATGCCGGCGAGATGATTCATGAGCTGGCACTGGCGATCCAGGAGAAGATGAAGGTTTCAAAGGTGACCTCACTGGTCCATGCTTATCCCAGTTATTCACAACTTAACAAACGGCTTGCGGGGCAGTATTATAAAGACCGGCTCTTTAGTCCTTTTACTAAAAAAATGGTTGCCTTATTTAACAGGCTACCTTAATCGCTCAGCAGTCCGACCATGGCTGTCTGATTAAAGCGATATGCTTATAACAACCGAAATAATACTATGAAAAATACATTTGATCTGTTAATCGAGACCGACTTTCCTAAGATAAAACGTGCGCAACTGGAAACGTTGCAGGTCAACCTTGGATATCTATGTAATCAGCAGTGTTTACATTGTCATGTTGATGCAAGTCCTCGTCGCAAGGAGATCATGTCTGCTGAGACGGTTTCTGATGTGCTTGGTTTTTTAAAACGAAAAAATATTGAAACACTTGATCTTACCGGTGGTGCACCAGAGATGAATCCTGAGTTCTGTTCACTGGTGAAGCAGGCTACGGATATGGGTGTGCATGTTATCGACCGTTGTAATCTAACAGTGCTGTTAGAAAAGGGTTATGAAGATACGGCATCTTTTTTAGCTGAGAATAAAGTCGAAGTTGTCGCCTCAATGCCGTGTTATCTGGAAGATAATGTCGACGCACAGCGGGGCAAAGGTGTGTTTGATAGCAGTATAGAAGGATTGAAATTATTAAACCAGAACGGTTATGGTATCGATGAGCAGTTACAGCTGAACCTGGTGTATAACCCGCAGGGTATCAACCTGCCGCCATCTCAAAATGTACTGGAGCCAGCTTATAAAAAAGAACTGAAGCAACGTTTTGGTATCGCCTTTAATAACTTGTATACGATTACAAATATGCCGATCAAACGCTTTGGCAGTACTTTGTTGTCTAAAGGTTTATTCGATGAATACATGCAATTATTAAAATCATCTTACAGTAAAGAAAATCTCGCTGGTCTCATGTGCCGAACCACTTTAAGTGTCGACTGGCAGGGTTATGCCTATGATTGTGACTTCAATCAGATGCTGGTGTTGCCTGCAGGCCTGGCCGTTGCTGAACTGTCTTCTGGTGCTGCGAAACAAATACATATAAACGATCTTTTACAGAGAGATTTAAAAGGCGGTGATATAGCAATCATGGATCATTGCTATGGCTGTACAGCAGGTAATGGAAGTAGTTGTGGCGGCGCGCTAATTTAGAATGCCGGTGAAAATTTCTATCATTATTCCCGTGTTGAATGAAGAGATTAATCTGTCTCGCATAAGCAATCACCTACAGTCCATCCGGCGACAGGGGCATGAGGTTATCATCGTCGATGGTGGCAGTGGCGATAACACGATGGCGCTAGCCCATGAAGTGACCGATAAGGTTATTGCCTCTAAGGCTGGACGGGCTCTGCAGATGAACTGCGGAGCTTCAGTTGCTTCGGGTGATGTGTTTTTGTTTTTACATGTGGATACCGTATTACCAGACAATACGGTTCAGATCATTTCTGATTCATTTCAGAGAGAAGATTACTGGGGACGTTTTGATGTCCGTTTCTCGAGTAGTAAACGTGTCTATCGATTAATTGAACGTCTGATGAACTTACGCTCTTGCATCACTTCGATCGCGACCGGTGACCAGGCAATTTTTATCGAAAAAGACCTGTTTGAACGTGTCGGAGGCTTTCCTGAAATCGCCCTGATGGAAGATATCGAGATTAGTCGTCGGCTTAAAAAGGTATCTAAACCCGTCTGCCTCAAACATAAGGTGATCACTTCAAGCCGGCGCTGGGAAACTAACGGTGTGGTGGCGACTGTCTTTCTGATGTGGAAGCTGCGTCTATACTATTTTTTTGGAGTATCACCGGAAAAGCTAAACCAGTTGTATTGATATGTTATATGACGATAGCGTTATCCTGTTATACGCAAAAGCACCTGTCGAAGGAAAAGTTAATACACGCCTGGCTGCTGATATCGGCGTTCCGGCAGCAACAAGATTGCAATACGATCTGATCCATCATCGTCTCTCGATGCTGACTAAAGCAAACTTGTGTGATGTGCACTTGATGTGCGCACCCAGTCAGCAAGATGAAAATTTTATACAGTGCAAAAAACAATACCCGATTACTTTGTTAGACCAGTCGGGTGATTGTCTGGGCGAGCGCATGTTTAATGGTGTGGCGAGTGCGTTGCAGCGCTACAGATATTGTATCGTTATAGGAACGGATGCGCCTGCGTTAGACGAGGTCAGGGTCAAACAGGCGATCGAAGCGTTACATGCTGGTACTGATGTTGCCATCGTACCCGCTGAAGATGGAGGTTATGTTTTGATTGCTATGCAACAGGCGCATCGTTTTTTATTTCAGAAAATCAGTTGGGGCAGTGCAGAAGTGATGTCGCAGACAAGAGACAGGCTCAATGAAAACAATGTTTCATATGAAGAATTTGCTTCCTGTTGGGATATCGACCGATTAGAAGACTATCAGCGTTATCTGGCGATCGAAGGAAAAGGTTAGGTGATCCGCAGATGACGGCGACTATTAAAGTTTATAACATCGATGAAACTGAGAGTGCTGGCTCATCATTTAGTGACTGGTTAAATGCTAAAGTAATCAGCTTAGAGGGTGAGGTTGTACTCTAAATAGGGGGTTTATGTCGAGCTGGCTTGCGCTAAATAGCTAATGTGTATGGGGTTTTTAGTTGGATGCTTTGGTGTGGCGTAAACGTCTATTCTTGGGCAGCTAGTCGTCAATCTGTGTTTGCCCCGTTTTTAGTAATGACCGATACGTATTTGTACTTTTTAGAGTAAAGCCAGTATCTGTGAAGGGCTTTGTATGTGGTGATCAGCCTGCCAGTCTTCGGTGTTCTCCGAGTCAGGGATAT
>DAOVJH010000263.1 GCA_030673345.1 Pseudomonadota bacterium | reverse complement strand
GCATCAGGGTTATATCGCTTGCAACGGTACCCGGTTAGAAAAAAGCAATCCTTAAGGGCCTGGGATGCAGCAGACGAATATGTATTAGCTTATCTTGAAGAAAATAATCTTCTTCATAAAGACATCAGTCTATTGATCGTTAACGATGGCTTTGGTGGTTTATCAATCCCATTAAGTCAGTATCACCCCGTGGTGATGACCGACTCTTACTTATCTATGCAGGCCATTTCTTCGAATCTAAAAATTAATGATCTTGATTATGAATCGGTTAGCATCATAAACAGCTTGCATGCACCTGATAGTGTCCTGGAAAGAACGGCTGATATCATTTTGATCAAGGTGCCTAAAAGTCTTGCGATGCTCGAAGATCAGCTGCATCGTATACGTTCCTCTGTCAGCGGTGAGACTAAGATTATCGCTGCAGGCATGTCAAAAAATATACACAAGTCTACATTGTCCTTGTTTGAAAAAATTATAGGTCCGACAAAAACATCGCTGGCCCGAAAAAAATCCCGTCTTATCTTTAGTGAGTTCGATGCAGGGCTGGCAGTTTCTGATAATCCTTACCCGGATACCTATGAACTCGGTTATAAGCTGGATGATGTCGAAATAGAAATAATCAATCATGCCGGTGTTTTCTCAAGAGATAAGTTAGATATCGGTGCTCGGCTTTTTGTAGAAAACCTGCCTGTCGATGAGCGTTATAAAACTATCGTGGATCTTGGTTGTGGTAATGGTGTTTTGGGGTTAATGGCAGCGATTAAAAACCCATCAGCCAAAATAATTTTTACTGATGAATCGTATATGGCGATTGAATCATCGATCAGTAATTTCACGAACGCATTCGGTGAAACCCGTGAAGCAGAGTTTTTGCAGACAGACTGCTTGATGGGTGTTGCAGATGATAGTGTTTCACTGGTTTTATGTAACCCGCCATTTCATCAAAACAATGCCATAAATGATGATGTCGCGTGGCAGATGTTTACCGAATCTAAAGCAGTGTTAGAAGATAAAGGAGAGCTCTGGGTGATCGGCAATCGTCACCTGGCATACCACGCAAAACTAAAGCATCTGTTTGGTGGTTGTGATGTTGTAGCGAGTAATAAAAAATTTACACTGTTAAAAGCGGTTAAATCATAGGGTTAATATCCTGATGCATCATTCACGTGAAGGCCTGCTAGCGGTGCATGCTGCAGTGCTTATCTTCGGCTTTACCGCTTTATTTTCCAAACTACTTAGTTTGCCCGCCCTGGAAATCACTTTTTATCGCAGTGCAGTTGCATTTCTTGTCATCGCGATTTATGTCGCTTACAAGAAGCAGTCCTTTTTATTAGATAACCCAAAGGACTATTTGATGGCAGGGTTGTTAGGTGTCCTGTTAGCAACACACTGGGTAAGTTATTTTTATGCCATGCAAGTATCTACGGTGGCTATCGGTGTCATCGCTTTATACACCTTTCCGGTCATTACCGTTTTTCTGGAACCGCTGTTTCACGGGGAAAAACCTCATGGCGCCGATGTCATTGGTTCGATCGCTGTATTGTTTGGTATATATCTTATCGTGCCAGATTTTTCTTTTGATAACAGCACAGCATTAGGTGTTGTTGCCGGCGTTTTTTCGGCATTCATGCTGTCACTGCGTAATATTATGCAGCGACGATTTTTCTCCCGTTATTCTGCAAGCCAGGCGCTGCTCTATCAGTCATTGGTAGTGGTACTGGTATTGTTTGCTTTTATTGATGCCGAAATGGCGAGTATCGATGACAGGCAATGGTTATTACTGATTCTTCTCGGTGTCGTATTTACCGCTTTACCGCATACCCTGTTCGCTCATGGTCTGTTGCACCTGAAAGCGAAGACGGCCAGTTTGATCGCATGTGTGCAGGTTGTTTATGCCGCTGTGTTTGCTGCGTTGTTGTTGGGGGAGTGGTTGACGACAAATGTGGTTTTCGGTGGCCTGATCGTGGTTTCAGCAGCTATGTATGAATCGTTTCCAAAAAGGAAGGTTTAGGGAACCTCTGATCAATTCGTGAAATCGTATCTTGTGAGCTGAACCATCCATCTTCGGTGTTGTAAAACTTCGCAATAGCCAGCTATTACGTGCATTTTACGCCTTGAATCTGAATGATTCAGCTAACAATCTACTTCATTCAGAATTAATCAGAGGTTCCTTCGTTTTCTGCTAACATCTAACAGGATATTTAAGGAGTTTAGTATGAGAGTTTTTCTTGTTTCGATCGCTTTGCTTAGCGCTGCTTCATCAGCGATTGCTGAGGTATATGTCGGCATGGGTATCGGTTCTGCTTTCTATGAAGCCGACTTAACAGGTCTGGGTGGCGGCAAGCTTGATGATAATGCTACCGCTACTAAACTTTATACCGGTTATGAGTTCAATAAATATTTTGCAGCAGAACTAGCTGCTTATAATTTTGCAGAAGCCAGTATCGGTGCCTTTGAAGTAAGTCCCGGTGTATTTGTCAGCGCCTCTGCCAGCATGAAAGGCGCGGGTGCTTACGCGGTCGGCATGTATCCAGTAAGTAAGAAAGTTAACTTGATGGCAAAGCTGGGCGTATTGAACTGGGATGCTGATCTGCAGACAAGTACTACTACAGGCACTACTACAGGCACTAATGACGGGACTGATGTTGCTTATGCGTTAGCTGCGTCCTATGGTTTTACAAAAGAATTTTTAGCGACAGCTGAGTGGGAGTCTTTTGATTCAGGTAATCCTGAATTATCGATGTTCTCTGTCGGTTTTAAGTTTATATTTAAATAGAACTACTCGAACGCTTTCATATTTCTGGTAATTTCAAAACAGGCGATACTCGCCGCAGAGATCACGTTCATGGATGAATTATTTCCGAGCATCGTTATGTGTGCCGTAAGGTCTGATAGTGATAACAGTTCGTCACTCACCCCGGAATTTTCTGACCCCAGGACAAGGTAGACCGGGTAACTATTCACTATTGTATTTTTTACCGCATCTGTAAAATCAGCTGAATCTATCGATATGCTCGATGAGGTAATCTCGAGTGAAATGATAAAGGCGCCTGTTTTTTTTAATGTCGTGACCAGCTCTACTGCATTATCATGCTTTTCAAAAACAACATGTTTCTCAGTGGAACGTGATGTTTTGTTTATCTTAGCATTCGGTGGTACCGGTGTTTCGCCGCACAGATATAACTTGTCGACACCCAGCGCATCACACAAGCGAAATAAACTGCCAATATTTTGTGGACTGCTTATGTCGCTGGCTATTATGTTTAAGGGGAACCTGGTATTTGAAGTTTTGTGATCCTTATGTGTTAGTTGTATGTTTTCGCTCACGATATTTTGTTACTGATCTAACATGTTAAGTAAACAGCCAGCTTTCTAAATTCTGTACCGGCTGATTCTTCTCTAGCTGTTTTAAACCTTTCGCACAGCGGATGATCATCCAGAAGAAGGTGAACAAAAG
>DAOVJH010000061.1 GCA_030673345.1 Pseudomonadota bacterium | reverse complement strand
CCAGGTCATGTTTATAAAAGTCAGCTTTGGTCTGCGTGTATAACGTATATGCGACTGCAGATAGCGGACAGGGATTAGAAGTTGTCATTCAATTATAGAGATGAAAATCGCATCCAGATTTTTAATAAATCGGGAAAAGTTTTAATAAAAAGCATTATCTATTGATCTGCATCTGTTGTTCCGCAATAGCCAGCCAGTTAAACTCAGCTTAATCTGATTTTTAGGGAACAATAATGAAACGTCCCATCCCGCGTATCCTGTGTTGCGCGTTATTAACTTTCTTATCAATCTCGCTGCCCGTGCAATCAGAACCTGCGCAATCAGATACGCTCGAACCACGTGTACTGATCCAGCAGGCGATGGACCACTGGCGCGGCCTTTCTTCCTACTCTGAGATGACCATGACCATCCACCGTCCTGACTGGGAAAGAAGCATGTCGATGCGCAGCTGGACCAAGGGCGACAAGACCTCACTGGTACGTATAACCAGGCCAAAAAAAGATGCCGGCAATGGCACCCTGACCAAAGACAATAACATGTGGACCTTTGCACCCAAGGTCAACCGTATCATCAAGATACCCTCTTCCATGATGAGTCAGAGCTGGATGGGCAGCGACTTCACTAATAAGGACATCAGTAAATCCACAGACATTATCGATCAGTACGATCATCAGATCCTGCAGACACGTGAGCAGGATGGACACACCGTTTACGTCATCGAATCGATACCGCATGAAGATGCCGCAATCGTCTGGGGTAAAGAAGTTTTAACGATACGTGATGACTATGTTCTGCTGGAACAGCAGTTCTGGGATCAGGACAACATCCTGGTCAAAAGCATGAAGGCACGGGAGATTAAAACTCTCGGCGGCCGCACCGTGGCCAGCACTGTGCGCATGGGTAAAGTCGAAACACCTGACGAATGGACCGAGATGTCGGTACAGGATATAAAGTTCGACCAGGATCACGCTGACAGCCTGTTCACCTTATCCAACCTGAGAAATCCTCGCCAGTGAGCACTGAACGATGAGCACCAGCCTCAATATTGGCATACGTATGGCATGGCGAAACCTGTGGCGGCATAAACGCCGCACCTGGCTGACCATCGGCGCGATGATCTTCTCCAACCTGCTGCTGGTATTTTTGATCTCACTGCAGTTCGGCAGTTATCGCATGATGATCGACAATACGCTGAAAACTTATACCGGCCATCTCCAGGTTCAACATAAAGAATATAACGATAACCCGAAGATACGCAATAGCTTCCAGGACATCGTTCCACTCGCTGATAAGGTCCGAAAACAGCTTGGCAGTGCCGGAATTACTGCATGGGTCGCTGCACGCGGTGTTGCCTTCGCCATGACATCCAGCGAACAGCGTTCCTACGGCCTGCAGATTATCGGTGTCGAACCGCAATACGAAGTTAACGTATCGACCCTGCCTGGACTGGTCAACAAAGGCCGTTACTTCACTGATTTTAATGCCGAAGAAATTGTTATCGGCAGTGTTCTTGCACGCAATCTGCGGGTCGATATCGGTGACGAACTTACCCTGCTCGGCAGCGGCCGCGATGGTTCATTCGCCGCCGGGGTTGTTATCGTCACCGGTATCTTTGACTCGGGTAATGCCGATGTTGACCGCTCGATGGCGCAGCTGCCACTGGGCTATTTTCAATCCCTGTTCAGCATGGGCGGTCAGGGACATAATATCGTCATCAATGCGGAAGACCTAACACTGGTTTCCGCCCTGCAGAACGAAGTCAGCAGCATTCTTGGCGAGCGGGAAGAGCTGTCACTGCTCGACTGGAATCGTTTACAGCCCGGTCTGCAGCAGGCGATCCAGGCAGACATGGCAAGCGCCTGGTTCATGTATATCATACTCATCGTACTGGTCGCGTTCAGCGTACTCAATACCCAGCTGATGTCTGTACTGGAACGCACCCGCGAGTTTGGCATCATGATGGCACTGGGCCTCAAACCAGCACGTCTGGGTACGTTAGTTTTTACCGAAACGTTTATCATGTCCAGCCTCGGACTGGCGATCGGCGCCGCACTGGGTACGGCGCTTGCCTGGTATCTCAGCATCGTCGGCTTTACCTATCCCGGTATGGAAGAGATGGCAGGTAAATTTAACCTGCCTGACCGGATATACCCCACCCTGTCACTGCTATCAATTTTTCTCGGCCCCGGTATCGTCTTTTTATGCAGTCTGCTGGCATCACTCTACCCCGCGCTCAGGCTGTTCTTCCTGCAACCTGTCAGCGCGATGAGGGCCGTATGATCATAGCGAAAAAAAGCAGGATACCCTTCAATACCCTGTTTACACTGGCATGGCGCAACCTGTGGCGTAATCATCGGCGCACGCTGATCATGCTGTCTGCCATTACCATCGGTGTATGGGCAATGATCTTTATGACTGCACTGATGCGCGGCATGGTCGATGACATGCTGCTTAACGGTATCCGCAACCTGCCCGGTGAAGTGCAGATACATCATCCAGGCTACCGTGATGACCCGAGCATCAACAACAGCATCGCGACACCGGATGAAGCATTATTAAAAGCACTGCAGGGTCCTGCAGTAAAAGCCTGGACCAGTCGTGTACGTGTTCCTGCAGTCATCTCCAGCGAACGTGACAGCCGGGGCATCACCCTGCTCGGTGTAGAACCGGCCGGCGAAGTACAGCTTAGTTTTGACCTGGACAGCATCATCGAAGGCCGCTTCCTGAAAAACAGCGATGACACAGGCATCGTCATCGGCGCCAAAATGGCCGAAAGGCTCGAGACCCGTCTTGGCAAACGCATCGTCATCATGAGCCAGGACCCGGATAACAACATTGCTGACCGCGGCTTTCGCATCGTCGGCATCTACAAAGCCAAGTTGGCCGGCCTTGAAGAGATGTATGTGTACGCCGGCATTGAAACCGTGCAGAAGCTGCTCAACCTGAAAGACCAGGTTTCCGAGATAGCCGTCACCAGTGATGATTACCGTCATGTCGAAAGCTGGTACCCACACATAAAAGAAGCCGCCGGTAAAGAGCTGCAAACCCAGCCGTGGTACGAGGTAGATACCTATATGGGCACCATGCTGACGATGATGGATGGTTTCGTACTGGTGTGGGTCGTGGTCATCTTTCTGGCATTATCCTTTGGCCTGGTCAACACGCTGGTGATGGCCGTATTTGAACGCATCCGTGAGATCGGCCTGATGCAAGCACTCGGCATGCGGCCCAGCATGATCCTCTACCAGATATTGATCGAATCATTTTTTCTGTTAGTGATCGGCTTACTGCTCGGCAATGTCCTTGCCGTCGTTACCATCATCCCGCTGCAGGATGGCATCGATGTTTCAGTGGTAGCCAAAGGCATGGAGATGATGGGAACCAGCAGTATATTATACCCGGCACTGCAATTAAACGACGTCGTGCTGGCCAACATCGTGGTGATTGTCCTGGGTCTGCTGACCAGTATTTTACCCGCATGGCACGCGGCAAGTTTTAATCCTGTTGAAGCACTGGGAAAAGACTAGACACATGCAAACAATAAAGCACAAAACCATCACATGTCATCTCGACCAAAGGGAGAGATCTTGTACGGCCAGAGCAATGAGATCTCTCCCTTTGGTCGAGATGACAGAACAGGACAGCATAAAAACCAAACCAGGTATCACACAATGACCTCCATCGTCTGCAAAGACCTGTGTAAAACTTTCCAGCAGGGCGATGAAACTATCATCGGGCTGGACAATGTGTCCATCACCATCGAAAGAGGTGATTTTGTCTGCCTGTCCGGCCCCTCCGGTTCGGGAAAAACCACACTGCTTAATGCCATGGGTGGACTCGACACCCCGGACAGCGGCGAGATCACTATCGGTGATGTGCGAATAGATGAACTCGGCAAAGGTCCGCTGGCTGATATGCGGTTACATAATATCGGTTTCGTGTTTCAGGCTTACAACCTGATACCCGTACTGACCGCCCGCGAGAATGTCGAATTTGTTATGCAGGTGGGCGGCATGTCTGCGGCGGAACGTTCAAAGCGTTCTTTTAAAATCCTCAAGGAAGTGGGGCTCGAAGGTATGGAAGACCGGCGTCCGGCGCATCTCTCTGGCGGACAGCAGCAGCGTGTCGCCGTCGCCCGCGCTATCGTCAGCCAGCCCACACTAGTACTGGCTGACGAGCCCACTGCCAACCTGGACACCGTCACCTCAAGTCAGCTGATGGATCTGCTGGTTGAACTAAACCAGCATCACAATATTACCTTCGTCATCGCCACCCACGATATACGCGTGATGAAATACGCAAAACGTCTGATCAAGATGGAAGACGGTAAGATCATCAGTGATGAAGCACAATCTCAATCCCCTATCCCTCTGGGAGAGGGTTAAGGTGAGGGTAGTTAATATGAACACCCTCACCCCAGCCCTCTCCCAGAGGGAGAGGGAGCACCCAGTACCATAAAACAGCCTCATGCTAAAACTAAACCTCACCATACTGACATGTCTGGCACTATGCACAACCGCTATTGCCGAAGTACCCGGATTTAAAGGCGGTCATGCAAAATACCGGTTTTTGATGAACACTCTGCCAGATGACAGCCTGTTTCAGGACTTTGTAGACTCACCAATGATCGACCACAACGGTGACCTGCGCCTGTTGTTTGACTGGCGAAAAGACAAAACCTCTGTCGTCGCCGATTACCAGCTTATCGCACAGCATGGTGACAGTTTCACGCTGGCAAAAAACCTGCCCGGCTCGGTGATAATAAGCGACCTGGTCGCTGACGATGAGCATCGGCTATTCGACCTGACTCATGTTTTATCAGAAGATAATAACAGCGCGCTCGTGCACCGGCTCGACCGCTTATATGCTGAATATACTACAAACGATGCAGTAGCACGTTTCGGCCGACAGGCCATCAGTTGGGGCAATGGTCTCATCTATACGCCGATGGACTTCATCAACCCATTCGACCCATCGTCCATCGATAAAGAATACAAAACCGGTGATGACATGCTGTACGGACAATACTTGCAGAAAAATGGCAATGACCTGCAGGCGGTCTGGGTCATCCGGCGAAATAACAATGGCGACGTTAGCAGTGACGTCGATTCGGTCGCCGCCAAGTATCACGGTTTTGCCGGTGACAAAGAATTCGACCTGCTGCTTGCCGAACACTACGATGACACCATGGTTGGTATCGGCGGCATCACTGATATCGGCGGCGCTATCTGGCGGGGCGATATCACCCTGACCCGCACTGGCAACTCTCTGGCACAGACTAAAAACGTGGCCAGCCTGGTGACCAGCCTGTCTTATTCATGGCTCGGCTGGGGTCATAATTTTAGCGGTATCATCGAATATTTCTATAACGGTTTCGGTCAGACCAACGGTGACTACAGCCCAGCAGCACTTACCGCTAATCCTGATCTGGTCGAACGAATAATTCGTGGCGAACTGTTTACCCTCGGTCGGCATTATGTGGCCGCATCAGCCATGGTAGAAATGACACCACTATGGCTGTTAACGCCCAATGTTTTCGTCAACGCCAGTGATGGTTCATTTTTGGCGCAACTGGTCAGCAGTTATGATCTGAAACAGGACTGGCAGTTATTAGTTGCTCTAAGTCTACCCGTCGGCGCTTCAGGCACCGAATATGGCGGTATAGATTCCGGTATTGCAGGTCCAGGGACGACGAACAAGATGCTCAGTACAGAATTGAATCTGTTTGCACAGCTAGCCTGGTATTTCTAAAGCACGTTTCATCTACCGGCCAGATAAAATATCAGCCGCTGTTGATGCAGTACTTATAGATTCACCAGCAACTCATTTGAATACCGGCTCTCACGTCCTTCCGTATCACGAACCGTCAAAACGATATAATAAGTGCCCACAGGAAGATCGGACATCGTATAACTCACCGCAGCGCCATCATTGATGTCGATAGTGTTGAGATAATCACCCTGTCTCGGTCCGTAGTAGATGCTGTATCCCGCAATTTCAGAAAGCGAAAGTGGACTGCGATCCTCTCTCTCGACTGGCACAGACCAACTTAATAGAAAATTGGCCCTGTCAAAAACCAGGTCACCACCAGTAGCCGTATCATCGACATTTAATTCTTCAAAAATACTATTATCAAAGCTATTACCTTCAGCACTGCATGAAGCGATAGCGAACATTACTATTAGAATAACCAGGCTCGACAAAAAGCCGGTATCTAGAAACCGGGACAGGATCATTATTTGTTATCAGGGTAGGATTAATTAGACTAAGTATTAGAATTTTAACATATGCAAATATAAGGTTTTGTATTACTACAGGGAAATTAGGTAATACTTCCCCAGCAACGCCTCGCCTATTGAATTTCATTGCCTTAAAATGACGACTCTCACATCGATAACCACCGCCACAACCAACATATTATGAAAATTTGGGTAGACGCAGACGCATGTCCCGGGGTAATCAAAGAGATACTGTACAGAGCAGCTGACCGTACCAAAGTGCTAGTGACCCTGGTCGCAAATCAATCGCTGGATATACCCGCATCACACCACATAAAATTTCTTCAGGTATCACAGGGGTTTGATGTTGCCGACAATGAAATAGTCAAACGCATGGACAGCGGTGACCTCGTGGTCACCAGCGACATCCCGCTGGCCGCTGATGTCATCGAAAAAAACGGTATCGCGCTCAGTCCTCGCGGCGAACTGTATACCGCCAATAATATCAAAGCCCGGTTGAACATGAGAGATTTTATGGAAACGCTTCGCGCCAGCGGTGTCAATACGGGTGGCCCGCCAGCCTTAAACCAGGGCGACCGAAAAGCTTTTGCGAATCATCTGGATCAGATTCTGACCAGATATTCTAAACAGACATAATGCACTACAAATACATGAATTAGTTACTGCATTTATTGATCGACTATATGATCGATTCAAGTCCTTCGATATCTCGCAAATCCGTACTACGTGCAAAACTGTCGTCGACCAGGCCAGAAATATTATTAGATTCTATAAGTCCGAAATGCTGCATCAGATCAGCCATGTACTGCATCTCTTCCTCTTCAGGAACAAATTTATCGAACTGAATGCGATCATCCGGCGTAGTCATCGCGTACTCGATCAGATCCAGTGACTGGTTCCAGTATTCTGAGGCTATTTCTGCAGCTTCCCTGGTATGATTTTGTGCCCATAATCCTGAGCGCGCGGCGCCATCTACCAGCGCCTTAACCGCTGCAGGATCCTGCTCTATCAGATCCTGCCTGACCAGTACCAGGTTACAGATAAAACCATTCCAGACATCTTCGACATAATGCACCAGTTCTGCATCACCGCTTTTAAGTGTTGTCGCAGCGAATGGCTCACCAACATAATAGGCATCGAGCGAACCGACAGCCAGTGCAGCAGCCATGTCTGGCGGATTCATCTCAACCACTTTAATACGGCCTTCAAGCCCGTTATTCTCTATCATCTG
>DAOVJH010000026.1 GCA_030673345.1 Pseudomonadota bacterium | reverse complement strand
CTGTATTGCTGTTTCAAGCTTTGCAGAATCGGTAAGGTGGTTTCTTTAAACTGTTTTTTCGCCTGCCTGGCGTCATAAGTATCAAAATCATCATAAAAGAAATGTATCTCATCAGCCAGTTCAACCAGGGTACTGCAACGTTCCCGGTATACTTCCAGCACTTTGTTCAGATCAGGTCCGTGATCAGTATTGTAAAAATGTGCATGCACAAATCCCTGCAGCAGCTCAGCCAGTTCTGCTGGCTCGTTATTTTTAATGTAATGCTGGTTCAGCCAGAGTAATTTCTCTGTGTTGAATGCAGATGCCGATGTATTGACATCACAGGCATCAAATAACGCAACCATCTCTTCGCGGCTGAATATTTCCTGGTCACCATGCGACCAGCTCAGACGAACCAGGTAGTTGATCAATGCTTCTGGCAGGAAGCCGTTATCTTTATATTCCAGTACACTGACTGCGCCATGACGTTTTGATAGACGCTTGCCATCGTCACCGAGAATCATCGGTACGTGCGCATAGATCGGCAACTCGGCGCCAAGCGCTTTTAATATATTGATCTGCCGCGGCGTATTGTTCAGGTGATCATCACCGCGGATGATGTGCGTCATCTTCATATCCCAGTCATCGACCACGACTGTCAGGTTATAGGTTGGTGTGCCATCCGTGCGCGCCAGGATCAGATCATCGAGTTCGCGGTTATTGATGACGACGCGGCCCTTGACCATGTCTTCGATTATTACATCACCTTCCAGCGGGTTCTTAAAACGCACGACGGTATTGTCTGCTGCAGCCAGGTTCTTTTCACGACAGCAGCCATCGTAACGCGGTTTTTCCTTATTAGCCATCTGCTGTTCACGCAGTTCAGCAAGACGTTCTTTAGTACAGTCACAATGGTAAGCATGGCCGGTATCGACCAACTGCTGAATCACTTCTCTATAGCGATCGAATTGATCCGTTTGATAGAAAGGCCCTTCATCGTAATCCAGTCCCAGCCATTCCATACCTTCCAGGATGACGTTAACCGATTCCTTGGTAGAACGTTCACGGTCAGTATCTTCGATACGCAAGATAAACTGTCCACCCATTTTTCTGGCATATAACCAGGAAAATAATGCTGTACGGGCACCGCCAACGTGAAGGTAACCGGTAGGACTTGGAGCAAATCGAGTTCTGACTGTCATAGAAATATTGATGATGATTGAATCGGGGCGCTATTTTAGCTTTAAAGCGGTCGCTTGTCTTTAGACGAAGGGTGAATGACTAACGACTAATGGCATACAACAGACTAAAATACCCAGCATGTCAGAGACAGCCAACAATATAGACTACCCCCAACTTCTACGACAGATAACGCTGTGGTCAGAGGAACTTGGCTTTCAACAGCTGGGAATATCCGATATCGACCTGGCTGAACATGATCAGCACCTGAACGACTGGATAGAAGCCGGCTTTCATGGCGAGATGGATTACATGTTTAAACATGGCAGTAAACGCAGCCACCCTGAGCAGCTCGTCGACAATACCTGCCGGGTTATTTCTGTACGAATGGATTACATGCCACCAGACTGTGAACTCTCCGACACGGTATTAGCAAACCCGGAGATGGGTTACATCTCACGTTATGCGCTAGGCCGTGATTACCACAAGGTGATGCGCAAACGCTTACAGAAACTGGCAGACAAAATCAAAATATCTATCGGTGAATTTGGTTATCGTGCATTCGTCGACAGCGCACCTGTACTGGAGAAAGCGCTGGCAGAAAAATCAGGTCTTGGCTGGATAGGCAAACACAGCAACCTGATTAACCAAAAAGCAGGGTCATGGTTTTTTCTTGGCGAGATCTACACGGACCTGGCTTTACCGGTCACACAGCACACCACAGAAAATCACTGCGGCAGCTGCTCAGCCTGTATCGATATCTGCCCGACTAAAGCCATCGTAGCGCCCTATAAAGTTGATGCCAGACGCTGCATCTCTTATCTGACCATCGAGCTGCATGGCAGTATTCCGGTAGAATTTCGCAAGGACATCGGTAACCGCATTTATGGTTGTGACGACTGCCAGCTGTGCTGTCCGTGGAACCGCTTTTCACAGCCAACCTCAGAAGAAGATTTTTTAACCCGTCACCCGCTCGATGCACCCGACCTGATCGACCTGTTTAGCTGGAGTGAAGAAAAATTTTTAAAAAATACAGAAGGCTCTGCGATCCGGCGGATCGGTTATCTGCGCTGGCTGAGAAATATTGCTGTCGCGCTGGGCAATGCGCCTGCATCTGAAAAAGTTATTAGAATCTTAAAAAAGAAAAAACAGATCTTCAGTAACGACGCCATGCTGGTTGAGCATATTGATTGGGCGATACAGCAACATCGATAAAAATAACATCAAGTTCTGTCATCTCGACCAGCGGGAGAGATCTTATTCATCAAGTATTTAAAGATCTCTCCCGCTGGTCGAGATGACACATAACACGCTGCTTTTATTTATCTAATCAGAAAACTTCAACAGCATGCAGTAATCAATCAGGCTATTAGTCGAATCATCATAACGGTCCGTGCCCTGCCTGCTCGCCAGCTCTACCTGTATATCACTGGCCAGCTGCTTGCCGTACTCCACACCCCATTGATCGAAAGAATTAATATCCCATATCACGCCCTGTACAAAAACCTTGTGTTCATACATAGCAAGTAGAGCACCGAGTGTTCTCGGATCAAGACTTTCAAACATGATCGAATTTGTCGGTTTATTGCCTTCAAAAATCTTGTGCGGCAAAACATCTTTGATGACCTCTTCAGAACAACCAGCGGCTTCTAATTCAGCACGCGCTTCAGCTTCCGTCTTACCTTTCATCAATGCACGCGTCTGCGCAAAGTAATTAGCCAGCAGCACACAGTGCTGGTCACCCAGCGGATTTTTACTGCGCGCCGGGATGAGGAAATCTGCCGGTACCGGTTTGGTCCCCTGATGCAATAACTGGAAAAACGCATGCTGACAGTTACTGCCTGTCTCACCCCAGATAATCGGACCGGTCAGGTAATCGACACGTTTACCTTGACGGTCAATGGTTTTACCGTTGCTCTCCATATCCAGCTGCTGCAGGTAGGCGGGCAAACGCCGAAGGTACTGATTGTATGCCATGACCGCATGACTCTGCGCATCAAAGAAATTGTTATACCAGACGCCGAGTAAAGCCAGGATGATCGGCATGTTTTTTTCGATCGGGGCTGATTTGAAATGCATATCCATGGCGTGCGCACCATCGAGAAAGTCTTCAAAATGATCCATTCCCAGATAAAGCGCTATGGGCAGGCCGATGGCAGACCAGAGTGAATAACGTCCCCCTACCCAGTCCCAGAACTCGAACATGTTTTCTTCCAGGATACCAAATTCAGCCGCCGCCTGTTTATTGGTCGTTACCCCAACAAAATGCCGAGACACCGCTTTTTCGTTCGCTGTTAATTCGACAAACCAGTTACGGGCGCTCTGCGCATTTAACATGGTTTCCTGCGTGGTAAAGGTTTTTGAGGAGATAACGAACAGGGTGGATTCCGGCTTGACGAATTTTAAAATCTCAGTCAGATGCGTCGGGTCGATATTTGAAACAAAATGCACATTCATACCGCGTTGCGCATATGGTTTCATCGAATCACAGACCACATGCGGCCCCAGATCCGAACCGCCGATACCGATATTGACAACATCAGTAAACAGATGCCCGCTGTAACCACGCAGATGCCCGCCGCGCACCCGCTCGGTGAAATAGCGAATCTGCGCCAGCACGCGGTTGATCTTGGGCATGACATTTTCGCCATCGACATACACCGGCTCATTACTGCGATTTCTCAGTGCGGTGTGCAATACCGGGCGAAACTCAGAGATATTGATGGGCTCACCAGAAAACATCTTTTCGCGCCACTCCGGAACGCCGGCCTCTTTCGCCAGGTCGCACAATAAGCGAAAGGCTTCATCATCGATGCGGTTTTTTGAAAAATCCAGCAGGATATCGTCCATCTGCGTGCTGAATTTTTTGAAACGATTCTTATCCTGTTCGAATAAATCACGCATCTGAACATCTTTTATCTGTTCAAAGTGTGCCTCAAGCGCTTTCCATGAGGCGAGTTCCGTTAGTTTTGGCATAACAACATTTTTATGGTTTTATTTACCTTAAGATTAGCCCAATTTTAGCGATTCACCAACTCAAAAAGAACACCCGCAAGCAAGACATTGTAC
Organism: Pseudomonadota bacterium; assembly: GCA_030673345.1. Classification (GTDB taxonomy): domain Bacteria; phylum Pseudomonadota; class Gammaproteobacteria; order SZUA-229; family SZUA-229. The sequence goes on along the minus strand of DAOVJH010000026.1, from coordinate 5,797 downwards.
GTGTTTTCTCACCGCATGACGAAAAACCGGGGCAATCTCTATAAAAACGACACATGTATCAGCAAACCCTTAAATACGTTATAATTACCGGTTTCGTGTAATCACACAGTAACTTACTGTAGACCTTACCCCTTATGAACGACTCGTTAGATTCAACTACAAACAACCTGGATAACGCTGGAATCCCGGACAAAATAGATGGTGGCAAACTGGCGGGGTTGCTGAATACAGCAACCACTGATAAACAGCTGCGCGCCAGGGTAAAACTTTTTGGAAACCTGCTGGGTAACGTGCTGTTATCCAACGCTGGTCCAAAAGTCTACGATGCCGTAGAAAAATTACGGGTTGGCTTTATCGAACTGCATAAGGAAGAAGACAGCCAGAAACGCGCACACCTGATGACACTGATCGAATCGCTGGATGAGGATACCCTTACCCAGGTGGTTCGTGCTTTCAGCACCTATTTCAGCCTGGTAAACGTAGCGGAAGAAGCATCTCAGCTGCAGCAGCGACGACGCCAGATGCGTAAGGGCGACGAACTGTGGATCGGTTCATTTGACTCTGCACTGCGCAGTTTTATCGATATGGACATGTCCGCCGATCGCCTGCAGACTCTACTCGACCGACTGGCGTATATCCCTGTCATCACAGCGCACCCGACCGAAGCAAAGCGCCGCAGCATCCTGTATGCACTGCGCCGTATATTTCTGACCAATGAGAAGTTGAGCGACACCCGTCTTGGCAGATCACAACGCCAGGAAGTCATCTCTGAATTAGAGACACAGATCCAGATCTTATGGCGCACTAATGAGGTCAGGGAGAACCGCCCGCAGGTACGAGATGAGATCAAAAACGGCATCTATTACTTTAAAGAAAGCCTGTTTGATGCAGTGCCCGTGGTTTATCGAAACCTGGAAGACCGCATCCGGGACCACTATCCCACGGCGCAGATTAACGTCCCCAGTTTCCTGAAGTTTGGCTCATGGATCGGCGGTGACCGTGACGGCAACCCCAATGTTACTCCAGAGACTACCGAGCTGGCACTGCGATTACAGTCCAGAACCACGCTGCAGGAATATGTCAGGCGGTTAAATATCGCATTCAAACATCTGACACACTCAGATAAGATGTGCACGCCGAGTCCTGAATTTAGCGAGAGCCTGAACAGCGACGAGATCCTTCAATCCAAAGTTTTTGTCAATAATCCGCTGACTTACACGCATTCACCATACCAGCGCAAGATTGCATTCATGCGTTTTCGTATGCAGCAGAACCTGGACAAAACCCGCGCACTCATCGCTGATACATCAGCTGATACCAGCAATTTTTCTCACGCTTATGCCTGTGAAGACGATTTTTTAAATGACCTGACACTGATCCGTGATTCTCTGCACAGCCATGGTGACGAGAAGATTGCTGACCTTGCGATAAAAGATCTGATCCGACTGGTCGAATCTTTTGGTTTCTACCTGATGCACCTGGATGTTCGACAGGAGTCCACACGCCACACCGAAGCCGTCGCAGAGATTCTTAAGCAGAGCAACACCTATGTTGACTATGACGGCCTGGATGAAACCACCCGCATAAAACTGCTATCTGATCTTATCCAGCACCAGTGCGAAGGGATCAATTTTGACTCGGAATCACTCAATGATTCCAACAAGGAAACACTGGAAGTGTTTAGGGTCATCGAAAAGATGCATGGTGAGATAAGCCCGCATGCTTTTGGTGAATATGTCATCTCGATGACGCACCAGGCCAGCCACATCCTGGAAGTGATGCTGCTCGCCACTCTCGTCGGCCTCACTGGTAAAAACGACGGTAAATGGTTCTGTAAGATCCGTATCTCGCCGCTGTTTGAAACCATCGAAGATCTAAATCACATCGAAAGCGTCCTGTCGCAGCTATTTGATGACGAAACCTATAGGACCATGCTCAGTGCTTCCGGCAACCTGCAGGAAGTGATGCTGGGGTATTCGGACTCCTGTAAAGACGGCGGCATACTGGCATCTTCCTGGCAGCTATTCGAAGCCCAGCAAAAAGCCATGAAGCTCGCTGATGCGCACCAGATTGACTGCCGCCTGTTCCATGGCCGTGGCGGCACCATCGGCCGCGGCGGCGGCCCAACACACGAATCCATACTTTCTCAACCAGAAGGCACGGTACATGGCCAGATAAAATTCACCGAACAGGGTGAGGTTTTATCCAACAAATACAGTAATCCGGAAACCGCGGTTTACGAATTAACGCTCGGCATCACCGGCCTGATGCTGGCCAGCCGTTACCAGATACTTCCCGGCGAATCGACTGCCACTGAAGAAAACATGGCTATCATGCGTGAGATCATGGCTTTTGGCGAAAGCAGTTATCGCCAGCTGACTGACAACACCGACGGTTTCCTCGATTATTTTTACGAAGCCACACCGGTCAGCGAGATAGCCCTGATGAATATAGGCTCTCGACCCTCACATCGCAAAAAAGGCGACCGATCTAAGACCTCCGTCCGCGCCATCGGCTGGGTCTTCGGCTGGGCACAGTCCAGGCAGACACTGCCTGCCTGGTATGGCATCGGTACGGCTCTGCAACAATGGATCGGCGATGACGATTCCCGCTTACAGAAATTATGCGAAATGTATCAGAACTGGCCTTACTTCAAAGCCCTGTTAAGTAATACTGAAATGGCTTTATATAAAGCCGATATGCGAACAGCGAAAGAATATTCCGAGCTCTGCCTGTCTGAAGATACCGGTAAACGTATCTATGAAATGATAAGAGACGAGCATGACCGTACCCTGGAGATAACCCTGAAAGTGGCCAACATGGTGCATTTGCTGGACGATATTCCACCGCTCGCACTGTCACTGATGCGCCGTGACCCGTACCTGGATCCGCTGAACCATATTCAGATCAAGCTGTTAAAACGCTATCGCGATGAAACACTGGATACCGAAGAACGTGAAAAATGGCTCAACCCCCTGTTACGCAGTATCAATGCAGTAGCAGCCGGAATGCGCAATACAGGTTAAACGAGCAGGCCTGCTGGTTTCGATTTACGCTGAACAAGCAGTTTCATGACATAAATCAACCGCATCACTTCAGCTCATTGATACCATCGCGCGATGGATACAATGACGATGATAGTGGGCGGTGCGCTTGTTCTTTTACTTTTGGTATTCGTATTTCGCCTGTCTTATACCATCCTGGTAAACCTGGTCAATGGTCGAAAATTTCACCATTCACTGGAACAGGAATTTGATAAATTGCGCTTGAGCAATATGCTGTCTGCACTCGGCATCGACAAGACCCGGTACATCTACCAGACCAACGTCAGAGACATACATCAGCAGATGAAGAGCTGCTCAGACTGCAGCAACACCGATACGTGTGACGAAAAACTGGCTGAGTCAGACATCGGCGTGTCTGACATTGAGTTTTGCAATAATGAGGCTGATCTTAAAGAAATAAAACAACAGCAATCTGGCTAGATTGCTCTCTCGATGACGGGGTAGATACGTTTAAGCTGCCTGAACAGGTATCTGGTTCGAGGTACGTGTAATCTGATTCGCACCATCAACATAAACCAGTGTGGGTTTAAAATTAGCCACTTCATGCTGAGACAATCTCGCGTAACAGCAGATAATAACGCGATCGCCTTTATTCGCTTTATGCGCCGCCGCGCCATTGACCGAGATTACACCGCTGCCCGCCTCTGCCTGAATTGCATAGGTAGTAAAACGGTTACCATTATTCAAGTTATAAATATGGATCTGCTCATACTCATTGATGCCAGCTGCAGCCAGCAAATCCGAGTCGATGGCACAGGAGCCTTCATATTCCAGCTCTGTAAGTGTCACAGTCGCCTTGTGTAACTTTGATTTTAAAAGTGTAATTTCCATAAATATCTAAATTGGTCAATAGTTTTTACTGACCATCTCAGGTCATCACAGTAGTATATCAGTATTTTCGTATATTATCGGCTATCCGCGGTATTGCTTCAACCTAAAAAAATTAGTTGAAGCACAGAAAAGACATGTAAGGTATTGGTGTGACTGGTGAATTTAAAAATTGTATGGTCACCTTATTGGTGATGAGCAAGTTTTTAAGTTTGCCAGGCGCGCCAAGAACTTACGTGGACTTCTGTGCTTCAGCTGATTTCTTTAGGTTCAGCCCCATCCTGTCGGTCAGGATCCGACAGTCACTTTTTCAGCAGTAAATATCAGATTATCGATTAACCTTGTTTTGCCTAATTTTACTGCTGCCAGCAACACCAGTTCCCTGTTAAGAGCCAGCTCATCTTTTGACACTTTTTTCAGCCGACTAGTTTCCCTGAGTGTTACATAATCGACCGTAAAGCCATGACTTTCTAAGGCTGCGATACAGGCATTTTCCGCCTGCGTGATATCGATATCCTGTTTGATCTGGCGCCGACACTGCTCGAGAGATTCTGACAAAAACCGGCTATTTTCTCTCTCAGCAGGACTCAGATAATTATTGCGAGAACTCCTGGCAAGCCCATCCGCCTCACGTTTTGTCCGGCCACCGACAATCTCAATCGGCAAATTCAGATCATCGACCATCTGCCGAATAACCAGTAATTGCTGAAAATCTTTCTCACCAAAAACAGCGATATCCGGTTGTACCATGTTAAATAATTTTAAAACGACCGTCGCAACCCCTTTAAAAAAATCAGGGCGGAATTCTCCTTCGACTATATGAGACAAACCGGGCACTTCGACATAAGCGCTGTCTTGTTTACCGTCAGGGTAAATCATCGCATCATCCGGGGTAAAAACCAGATCAACACCGGCTGCCCTTAATTTGATCAGATCATCTTCCAGCGTACGCGGATAACTCGAAAAATCCTCATCCGGTGAAAATTGCAGAGGGTTCACATAAACGCTGACCACGACACGTCTTGCTTTCTGCCGGGCGATATCGACCAGTGATAGATGACCTTCATGCAGATTACCCATGGTTGGAACAAACGCGATGGTCTCATTGGCGCTACGCCACTCGCTGACCTGCATGCGCAACTGTTCCAGGTTCTGACAGGTCTGCATAATACTAAAGACAGCTACTGTTAGCTGAAGACATGTTCAGCAGCAGGAAAATCACCCTGCTTGACCGCTGAGACATATTGATGGATAGCATCTTCGATACTGCTGGATGATGCCATAAAATTTTTACTGAATTTTGGCCGGATGCCAAGGCTGATATCGAGTATGTCGTACAGCACTAATACCTGGCCGTCGCAGTTAACGCTTGCACCGATGCCGATGACAGGAATATCCAGCGTTTCTGTAATCTTATCTGCCAGGGTTTCCGGCACACATTCCAGCAGCATCAGATCCGCACCCGCCTGTTGCAAGGTTAGTGCATCAGAAACCATCTTGTCTGCTGCCGCATCATCACGACCCTGCACACGGTAACCGCCGATCTTATGTACATACTGCGGCTGCAGACCAAGATGCGCACAGACAGGTATACCATTTCGGCTCAACGCTGAAACCGTATCCGCCTGATCGACGCCACCTTCGAGTTTCACCATGTGCGCACCGCCCTGTTTCATAAACAGGCCAGCATTCAATACCGCTTCTTCTTCACAGGTGAAACTTAAAAAAGGCATATCAGTAATCAACAGGGCATTCTCCAGCCCTTTAGCCACACATTGCGTGTGATACAGCATATCTTCGACAGAAACAGGCAGAGTCGTCTCTTCACCCTGGATAACCATACCCAGAGAATCTCCGACCAGCACAACATCGACGCCGGCTTTTTCAAGCAGCTGTGCAAAGCT
>DAOVJH010000002.1 GCA_030673345.1 Pseudomonadota bacterium | reverse complement strand
TGTCGGGGAAGGATATAAATCTCTGGCTGAAGGACAGGAAGTAGAGTTTGATGTTGAGGATGGACCTAAAGGACCCCAGGCCTCTAACGTCAGAGCGCTGTAACATCGCTGCACATATCCTGACAGTAAGTACAAGAAAGCAATGACTGCAGTTGAGTCTTAGCTGACCTTAAAAACTTGAACCGCAGAGGCGCAGAGACGCAGAGAAAAGTTAAAAATGCTTCAAATGTCATCCTGACTGAAGCGTAGCGCAATGGAAGGATCTTATGCACCCTGCCAATCATAGTGCACACGTCCCAAGATCCTTCACTGGCGTTCAGGATGACAGCAAATAAAAAAAGGCTTTTCTCTGCGCCCTCTGTGCCTCTGCGGTGAAAATCTTTTGACTTTGTTTTGTATGTTCGCCAATGGCCGTTAGCAGGCATACTGGCTGAAACAGGTTTAGAACAAAACTGACGCTGCCAGCTAACTTATACAGCTAAACAGTCTGAACCGCCGGCGCGAAGATATTAAAAAGTTTCTTCTGTCTGCAATTACTCCATGTCCTGATAAACCTCATCAGTAAACCGGGGTGAGCAGATAGCGAGAAAAATCAGGTCTTCGCTGCCTGTATTGCTTATGCGTTGACGGCACATGGGCGGTATGAGCACGGTATCGCCAGCATTAACTTGCTGCGGAGGTAAGCTGCCAACTTCGACAAGTCCTGTTCCGCTCAAGATGTAATATCTTTCAATAGTGCCTTTTAACCGGTGCCAGCACGCCGTGATACCAGGTTCAACTCGTGCCCTGGCGATAGAGACGTCGGGATCATTGTCCGAGTTTGATAGTTCGGTTATATAACACCTCTCAGACGTATAATATTCATCTTTTAGATCCGTGGATGTAATGATTTCTTTCATATCGTATGGTCCGATGGACTGCTTAAAAAAGCAGAAGAATTGAGGCGAGTTGAGTTTATTTTGCCATTTTTCGTCAAGTGTTACGGGTAGCCTTACGGCTTTAAGTCGTTGTTTGATTTGTATCAAATCTAATTGTCAGGCCATTAAATATACTACGGCAATTAATAAGAGGTATATATCATGGGTGTATTTGGCGAATTATTTAACGATTTTACCGGCTGGTTAACAATCGGTATCATTATATTTATGCTGGTTATGATGGCATATCTGTTTACCATGTTTATCAATAAGTCTGCAAAAGACGATTAAGAAACAATCGTTATCTCTGACTTTGAGAGTGATATTCGTAACTGTACCAGTTGATTTCAGCGTCAGTTAAAAGTGGTAATGAAACAAAACCGATCACACCGATTATTGCCATAATAATCGCGCCCAGGAATGCACTGCCAAAACCTTTGACCTTAAAGTTTGGTACCAGTGCGGCCGCAAGCATAATCATTAATGCATTGATGACCAGTGCAAATAGTCCGAAGCTTAATACAGATAATGGCGCAGTCAGAAACCACAGTGCAGGCCTGATAGAGGCGTTTATCAATCCGAGAACGGTTGCTGCGATAAAAAAAGCAAGGAAGTTTTTTGCCTGAATACCTGAGACTATTAAAGTGGCAGCGCCCAGGCCGATGGCTGTAGCTAGCCAGGCGATAAATAGTGCAGTCATATTATTATCGGTTAGGTACGGGTTTAATGTGAGAAAGGGTTCTGTGTTTTATCAACAGAAAAACCGTCGCCGGTATTATTTTTTGTTGGATCTGTCTTCGTTTCATCTGCTGTTTTTTTGTTGCTGCTAGTGCAGCATTCTGCAATTTCTTTTATAGCCTGTTGTTCGTTCATCAGTATTAATTTAAAGCTTCGAACGTAAGGTTCGTAAGTTGTCATTTTATTAATGTTAAGGGATGAACTTACCCGGACAAAATATAAAGTGCCAGCATCGAGATGTAGCGTAAGGGGCGTCAGGTCTGAATACTTTTTCTCAGGTTGAAACTCAAATCGATATTCTCCGGGCGCGAGCGATAAACGCGAGCTTACGCTATTTTTGGCATAGAGTTTAAACTCGTCGTTGATGCTCAGAGAAGGTGAGTAAAGTGCGTTAGCCATTTCGCTCGGCCGATAGATGTAGACGATGGCCTCATCAGGTTCGGCTGCTGACGGGGTGAACGTTTTGATTTCGTTTGTGGTACTGCAGGCTGTCAGAAAAAACCAGCAGAGTAGAGAAATGACCGTGGAGCTTATGTTATTCAAAACTGAGTTTGTATCCTGCAGCGTCGAGGTAGTTGATCTCATTTATAAGGTCGGCAAGCGTCATGCTGTGTTCATTAAGCCAGTTGTCCGGAAAGCGTAAGTTTATATCTTTGTTGCTGACAGTAATATCGATAGCCGGGATGGACTGGTCTGTTCGCCCTCTGTGGAGTAACACGGCGAGGCGCAGTAATATACACATATGTTTGCCGGGTTTGACAAATGGTTTCATCAGCGGCTTGAATGCGTCAGTGCGGAATTTGCTGCGATGCGATAGAACAAGGGCGGCGAGTAATGCCTGCTCCTGCCGGGAAAACCCCTGCATATCAGCATTTTGTAAGATGTAGGCGCCATGTTTATGATAGTTGTTATGTGAGACCTGTAACCCTATCTCATGCAGCATCGATGCCCATCTGAGTAGCGGTTTTATGTGTTCAACATCGATAGACCATTGTTCACAGGCATCATGGCATAAGTTTTCGACGGTATTCGTTATTCGTTTGGCCTGTTCGACGTCAACACCCCAGCGTGACATGGCGGCCTCGACGGAGGCGTCTCTTACATCCTGATGCGTAATACGCCCGACCAGGTCATACAGCAGGCCCTCGCGCATACTCTGGTCAGATACCTGCATCTGTTCGATATTTAAAACTTTAAATATCGCCAGCAATACTGACAGGCCGCCGGCGATTACAGGTTTACGATTTTCAGTTAAACCGGCGAGTGATAGATTGTCCTCATGTTTTGCCTCGATGAGGGCGCTGCGCAGCTTAAGCAAAGATTTATAACTGATGCCATCCTGACACCAGCCTTCCATCTGTACGATGTTTGCGATCGCTTTAATGGTGCCTGAACAGCCGATGGCTTCGTCCCATCGGCCTGCTTTAAAATCAGCTGCCTGCGGAAATAATGTCAGTGCTGCCTCGGTCTCAGCTGCATCCATTCTTTTTTTGGATATTTTTCCCTTTTTAAAGAACCGTTTGCTGGAACTGACGCAGCCGGTGTACAGGCTCTCGCGGCGTGAAGGTTTCATGCCGCGACCGATGATAAATTCAGTGCTACCGCCGCCGATGTCGATGACCAGCCGTTTGCCTTCACCTGCGGCAAGGCCATGGGCTACGCCAAGGTATATCAGTCTTGCTTCCTCGCGGCCACCGATGATCTCGATAGGATGGTTTAAGATGTCCTCTGCAGCGGCTACAAATGTCTGCGAATTTTCTGCAACACGTAAGGTGTTTGTGCCGGCGACACGGATTGCAGACTGAGGAAGGTCGCGGATTCGTTGAGCGAATGTTTCGAGGCATTGAAACGCCCTTTTTTGAGCCGCCTTATCTATATTGCCATGTTCATCCAGGCCGCCGCCCAGGCGCACGTTTTCACGCAGACGATCGATGATGGACAATGTTCCGGATTCTTCAAGGCGGGCTACGATCATGTGGAAGCTGTTCGAACCCATGTCGATCGCTGCCACGGTTTCAGGTAAGTGTTGTTTAATTGTACTCATTTATCCTTTATGATGATCGCTCAGAGGTGGCCTCATATCAGTGGCATCTTACATTAAAAAATATTGAGTGTAATCGAAAAAGAACGTGTGTTTCAAAGATATTAAATATTATATTAAATGCTTGAAAGCAGCTGTTTTTCTATCGTTATTTGTTATGGCTGGTCCTGTCTATGCGTCGTTATCAGATCAACTTAAACAAAGTGAAATAGAAGCGGCGGAAGAAATAACGGTTGTACAGGAAGAAAAGACTGAACAGGAAGCAGAGTATCATATCTATAAAGAACTTAATCCGGATGATCCCTGCGATAGGGGGCTGGATACATATGATTATGAGAAAAGCTGGTACGATGAAACCCAGGTCTACGTCAATGCACGGTTCTGTGAGCCAGCGCTATGGTTCGATAACTTTTTTGCCAATGACCGGCTCTTTGATGAAGGTGTAGCGGGCACCTATATACGCTGGCGAAATGAATTTACCTATGATGAGGAAGAACACTTTAAGTTTAAAACAGCGATCAGTGCCAGTGTTGAGCTGCCCGGTGCAGAGAGCCGGTTGCGCCTGACCTTCGAGGGCGATGAAGATGAAGACCTTCGGGATATAGCACCGGGTAATGGTGAAGATACCACGAACAGCTTTGGGCTACAGCTGGACGTAGCGAAGAATGATCGTTCAAAGTTTAATGTAAATGTCAGCCTGTCACCGAAGATCCGTCTGCGGTATCGTTATACCTATCCTGTGTTCGATAATCTCATATTGCGTTTTACACAGGAATTAGAGCGCAAAAAACAGATAAACAAAGCACGCTCTCTAATCAATTACGAACATGTTCTCACAGAGCGGCTTCTGTTTCGTGCTACCTCAGAGGGCAAGGTGTCAGAGGAGTTTGAAGGCGTTGACTGGTTACAGGCCTTCGTGATGTATCAGCGGATAGACAATAAAACCTCTCTATCCTATGAGACCAGCGTTAACGGCATAACCGAGCCCAGGCAACAGGCGACAAATTATCGACTAGGTTTTCGCTTCAGGAAAAACTTTCATCGTGAGTGGCTGTTCTATGAGATCGCACCGGAGGTGACCTGGCCGATAACCTATGATGAGGAGCGCCTCAACATAATAACTGAGCGGCGCTCTAAGTGGTTGTTGTTTTTCCGGCTCGAAGTGCATTTTGGTAATGCCCATAAAAAGCGATATAAGGATTATAATTAGGCAGTACCGTGCAGGTAGTAATCCTGCTGCTTAAGCGGGCAGTGTGGCGGCCTGGACACATCGTAAGATGTGGTAGTCAAACATACCGTCGAGAGCGTCATAGACGGGCTTCAGTTTTCTGCTGCCATCATCGATGCTCAGCATGGTCTCGTGGATGATGCTGATATCCTGCTGATTTAAATCGATGACCTCTTCCAGGTTGAGTTCGCCCTGCTCTATACAGCTGGCCAGGTGAGAGTAGACGGTCGTGGTCTTGATGTTTCGCCTGTTGGCGATGGTGTCTATGTCCTGACCGCTGCGAAACAGCAGTAAGGTTTCGTTGACGGTATCTGTGGTATCAAGCGTTTCATTGTCTTTATGTTTGCTGATAACCTCCAGGAAAGCATCTGCATATTTTTCCAGCTTGGTCTCACCAACGCCGCTGATGTTGAGTAGCTGCTGTCGATTTTCTGGTCGCCTCTCCATCATCTCAGAAAGTGTCGCGTCATGAAAGATGACGAACGGCGGTACGTTATTTTCATCCGCCAGTTTTTTGCGGCACTCACGCAAGGCTTCCCAGAGGGCGTTATTGGAGGCGTTGTCTGTATTGAAAGATTTTCGGCCTTTGCGTGAAGTCTTTGATCGCTTGCTCTCTTTGCGCAACAATAGCGTTTCTTCTCCGCGCAGGACGCTGCGGCAAATTTCTGTCAGGCGCAGGCTGCCATGGCCTTCGATATCGACAGCAAGTAAGTTGCGGCTGATCAGCTGGCGAAAGATGGTGCGCCACTGACTGGCTTCGTACTCTTTTCCAAGGCCATAAACATTTAAGGCGTCATGGCCGAACTGTCTGATGCGGTCAGTTTCTTTACCGGTTAACACGTCTACCAGGTAGTTGACGCCGAAGCGCTGATCGGTGCGGTGTACACAGGAGAGCGCTTTTTGTGCGGCTACGGTCGCATCCCAGGTTTCGACCGGTGTCAGGCAGTTATCGCAATTACCACAAGGCGCGTCGAGTGCTTCGCCAAAATAGTGAAGTAGAGATTGTCGGCGGCAGCTGGTTATCTCGGTAAAGCCCAGCATGGTTTCCAGTTTTTGGTGTTCTGCGCGTTTGAACTGTTCAGCAGCCGTCGAAGTAGCCATCATCTGTTTTAGCGTGATTACATCCTGCAGTCCGTATGCCATCCAGGCATCTGCTGGCCGGCCATCACGCCCTGCTCGCCCGGTCTCCTGGTAATAGGCTTCCATACTTTTTGGTAGATTAAGGTGTGCAACGTACCGAACATCCGGTTTGTCTATGCCCATACCAAAAGCGATGGTAGCAACGATGATGACAGCGTCTTCATTGAGGAAGCGCTGCTGGTTCTGTTCTCTTACCGGCGCGGGCAGTCCGGCGTGATATGGTAATGCTTTGAAGCCTTTTTCTGTTAACCACTGTGCGGTGCTTTCGACTTTTTTACGAGACAGGCAATAGACGATGCCGGAATCATTTTCATGTTCATTCTGAATGAAGCGTAATAATGACGTGCGAGCGTTGCCCTGTGATTCGGCGATGCGGTAACAGATGTTAGGCCGGTCAAAGCTGGAAATAAACTCACGTGCATGTTCTAGCTGAAGCCGTAATCTGATCTCCTTGCGTGTCGCTTTATCTGCGGTAGCGGTTAATGCGATGCGGGGAATGTCCGGGAACTGTTCATGCAAGATGGAGAGTTGTATGTAGTCCGGACGAAAGTCATGCCCCCACTGGGAAACGCAGTGGGCCTCATCGATAGCAAACAGGGATATCTGGGTCTGTTGTAACAGGTGCAGAAAGCTGCGGGTATTAAGCCGTTCAGGTGCGACATATAACATGTCGAGTTTGCCACCGATTAGATCGGCCTCTGTCTGGCGGGCAGTTGCAGCATCCAGCGTTGAGTTTAAGTAAGCGGCTTTAATGCCGAGCTGCCGTAGCGCGATCACCTGGTCGTGCATCAGGGCGATCAGCGGTGAGACAATAATGCCCGTGCCGTGACGAACGAGTGAGGGTATCTGGTAACACAGTGATTTACCACCGCCGGTCGGCATCAGTACGACAGCGTCACCTGCATTGATCAGGGTATCGATTATCTCCCGCTGTTGCAGGCGAAACTCGGGGTAACCAAAGGTATTCTGGAGGTAATTGAGCGCTGAATCATCCATGATCGCTATTCTAAGGTATTTGTTTCGCTGTGATCGAAAATTATAGCACTTTATTTCTTAACCGCTATCTGCCGGGCGCTAGCCGTCATTATGACCTAATCGGGAAGCGAGAATTTGGACATGCCTGCTTCTTCCTCCTCATCATCTTCGTCAGCGATCAGGCTGAGGCCGCCATGGCTGTCGTTGGCAGACTTGCCGGCGGATTTTCCTTTTTCTGCTAATTCGATTTTAAGGCGAAGATTATTTTCAGCGTCTGAATTTTTAAGTGCTTCTTCGAGAGATATCTTGCCAGCGGTATAGAGATTAAACAGGGCGATATCAAAAGTTTGCATGCCCATCGGCTCTGATTTTTCCATGACATTTTTTATCTCGAGGATATCGCCTTCTTTGATCAGGTCGGCGATCCGCGGTGAATTCAATAAGACTTCGATGGCCGCGCAACGTTTGCCGTTAACCGTGGGGATGAGTCGTTGTGAGACAAAAGCCTGAAGATTGATAGACAGGTCACTCAATAAAGACTGGCGTTTTTCTTCAGGGAAAAAATTAATTATCCGATCAAGTGCCTGGTTTGCATTATTGGCGTGTAGAGTCGAGATAGCAAGATGGCCGGTTTCGGCGAAGGCTAAAGCGTGTTCCATGGTCTCCCGGTCACGGATTTCACCGATGAGTATGACGTCAGGCGCCTGTCTCAGAGTATTCTTGAGCGCATCTTCAAAGCAGTCTGTGTCCATGCCAACTTCGCGCTGGTTGATGATGCAGCCTTTGTGCTGATGAACAAATTCGATGGGGTCTTCGATGGTGATGATGTGGCCTTTAGAGTTTGTATTCCTGTGGTCGATCAGTGCCGCGAGCGAGGTGGATTTTCCTGAGCCGGTACCGCCAACGAAAAGGATCAGGCCGCGTTTGAACATGATGACTTTCTTTAGTACGTCGGGCAGTCCCAGCTGCTCCAGGTTGGGTATCTCTGTTACGATATTTCGTATGACCATAGAAACTTCGTTGCGCTGCTTGAATATGTTGACGCGGAAGCGGCCTACATCCGGTAGTGATAGAGCAAGGTTCATCTCGGGTTTGTTTTTAAATTCAATTTTCTGTTTATCGCTCATCAGCTCGTTGGCGAGGCTCTCTACCCAGCCTGGCGGCGCTGGATCTTTGCCGAGGGCTGTCAGGGTGCCGCTGAACTTGGCGCTGGGTTTTGCGCCGGTAGACAGGTATAAGTCTGAGCCATCTTTTTCGGCAAGAATTTTTAAATAAGGTGATACTTTCATTCGTTTAACCTAAAAATTAGTAGTGTCGATAAAGTATATGGTGGATTAGAGAATTAACAATAAACTGGCGGTAAAACTACGGTGAATATCAGTAAAAAACTTAGCGGTGGCCATAAAAAAAGCCGCGATAAATATCGCGGCTTCTTATATCAGTATTAACTGATAACGGCAGTGATCAGCTGCAGCCTTTAGGTCGTGGTAAACCGGCTATTTTATTTGCGCATTTGATCAAACCCGTCGGGAATAATGAATAGATATATTTTTGATCGGAGCGATCTTTGCCATATTTCTTCTTCATGATCTTAGAGAAAGCGCGTGGCTCGCATACGCTGCCATTATCCTGAAAATATTCACGGGCCTCATTGATTATGTCCCAGTGCTCCTGGGTAAGTCCGTCGAAAATCTTTTCGTTTTTAGCGATTTCAGCAGCGAGTTCTTCGCTCCATTCATCAAGATTTTCCAGCCATCCTGCTTCACTGAGCTGAATGATCTCACCGTTAACTTCTGCTTGCATTGGTTTGCCTCTGTATATAATAACCTAGTAATTTAATCAGGTATTCTACCTGAAATTTGGGGTTCTAAAAAGAGCACTGTTTATAAGGATTTGATGATATTACAACCTTTTGATATATATGGTTATATTCGTTATCTGACGAGCTGCTGGTTTACTTCTTCACGTTTGTTTTTACCCTCAAGCAGCTCGATCAGGGTCAGGGCAAACTCCATCGCTGTACCCGGTCCGCGTGAAGTGACCACCTTGCCGTCTATTTCTATCGCATTGTTTGAGATCGAAATGCTCTGGTCGCCGAGCGCTTCCAGCACGCCTGGAAATCCGGTTGCGGTTTTGCCTTCGAGTATGCCGGCTTTTGCCAGTGCTTTGGGTGCGGCGCAGATGGCGCCAAGGTATCTGCCTTCATGGGCCTGTTTCTTTAATAATGACTGCAGCTGTTCATTATCACGCAGATGATCAGCGCCTGGCAGACCGCCGGGCAATACGATCAGATCAAATGTTTCATTGAGTATATTATCGATTCTGGTATCGGGAATAATAGTGGTGCCGCGTGATGCTTTTACCGGCCGCTCGTCAAGCCCGCAGGTGGTAACAGTGATGCCGGCGCGTACCAGCAGATCAGTGATGGTGATGGCTTCCAGTTCTTCACAGCCTTGAGCAAGCGGTACCAGTACATGCGACATGGTGGTTCTCCCGTGTTTTGTTTCGTTGGTTTGCTGTGTGAACAAGTTTTGAAACCGGAATTAAGGTTATGCCGTGTTCACGGAGCTCATGTAGATGTGCTTTTAAAAATTTGATGGTATCTGGATAAGGGTGAGCGATTGCAAGAGCATAACCGCGTCGATTTACTTTCTGGATAAAAAGGTCGAATTGCTGGCGTAAAGTATTTTCTTTATGGTCTGGATCAAGAAAAAAATCACGTGTCAGGCTCGGGATCCTGTACTCGGCAGCAATCTTGTCTGCGATGGACTTGCTGGTCGTTTTGCTGTCGATAAAATACAGTCCGCCGTGCCGAGAGAGTTCTTCCATCAGCCAGGTCATGTGCCCGGGATGTCTGGTTAACAGGCTGCCCATATGATTATTGACGCCACGGACGTACGGTACCGAACTTAAATTCAGAAGCAGTTGTTTTCTGAATTCATTTCTTGTCATGTGAAGGTCGAGTGTGCCGGGCGAGTGCTCGTGATGTTCGACAGACTGCATCGGCAGGTGCAGCATGACTTCTTTATGATTTCTGGCGGCTAATCGAGCCAGGTCTTTTGCGTAAGTGGTCCGGGGAAGTATGGCGATGGTCAATGTGGCCGGGAGCTTGATCACGTCCTGGCCGTATTCCAGGTTGTTGCCTACGTCATCGATGATGATGCTGGCCAGTTTTTCAGCCTGTACAGGCGTCTTAGTAAAAACTAAAACGAGGAAGGCGGCACAGGTAAAAGTAAATGGTTTGACCATGGAACATCTAACCATATCTTAAACGGGTTGAATGACAGATGTTATTTAACCTCCCTGTTAAATACAGCCATCAAAAAATACGGGTTAAGATTTATTGAATATATTTAAGCCTTTTAACAGCAGCAGTGCTTCAAATAACTGGAAGTCGTCGGAGGCTTTCAATTTACTGACTTTCTTGTCTTCTTTCTTACCTTCAGCTTCGGCCTTTTTCATGGCTTCCTGAGATTTGGTCGGGTTGCTGATGCTGCCGGTCAGATCTGATTCTTTTATGCGTAGAGAGACTTCATCTTTGGAATCTTTGATTTCATAGCGGTCGAGGATAATATCCGGGGTGATGCCTTCGCCCTGAATCGAACGGCCGCTCGGTGTGAAATAACGTGCGGTGGTGATTTTGACGGCGCCGCCGCTGCGTAATTCCTGAATAGTCTGGACCGAGCCTTTACCAAAAGATTTGCTGCCCATGATGACGGCGCGGTGGTGATCCTGCAATGCACCGGCAACGATCTCTGATGCTGATGCTGAGCCGCCATTGATCAATACGACGACAGGTGAACCGTTCATGATGTCACCGGGCTTTGCATTAAATTCAAAATCTGAATTTGCTATACGCCCCTGGGTGTAGACCAGTTTGCCTTCATCGATAAAGGCATCCGAGACATCAGCTGCAGCACTTAAAACCCCGCCCGGGTTATTGCGCAGATCGAGAACCAGGCCTTTTAGTTCGTTCTTGTTTTCTTTTTTCAGCTGGCTTAGTTCGCTTACCAGGTCACGTGCTGTCTTAGACTGGAAGTTACTGATGCGGATGTACCCATAATTGGGTTCGAGGATACGGCTCTTAACGCTTTTGACCGAGATGATGTCACGGGTTACGGTAAATGGAAGCGGCTTGTCAGCGCCCTCTCGTATCACTGTCAGTTTGATATCTGTACCAGGGTCACCGCGCATGATTTTGACTGCATCGTTTAAAGTCATGCCTTTGACAGACTTGTCATCCAGGCGGATGATCAGGTCACCTGATTCAAGGCCGGCGCGATAGGCGGGTGTATCGTCGATCGGTGAGATGACTTTTACAAAACCGTCTTCCATGCCAACCTGAATGCCGAGGCCGCCAAATTTGCCGGTAGTACCAATTTTTAACTCTTTGTATTCGTCAGAATTCAGGTAGGTGGAGTGAGGGTCAAGACCGGACAGCATGCCGCGGATGGCATTTTCCAGCAATGTTTTATCATCGACCACTTCTACGTAATCGGTTTTTACCCGGGCGAATATATCGGAGAAGTTGCGTAGTTCGTTAAGTGGCAGGCCAGTGGCGCTGTCAGATTTTTTCTCAGCCAATACGCTGCTGGTGATTGACACCGAAACGCCAACAAAAATACCAAAGACCAGAACCAGAAAGGTCTTATATTGCTTACTCATAAATTACTCCGGTAAATACCACTTTTGAATTTGTAAAGATTTGTACGGGAAGAAGAATACACAACAAATCGCTATTAGGTAAATAATAGTGGTTAGAGCGTATTAAAGCCAGTATGTTCCACTTTTATTATTACAAAGTCGGACTCTTTGGGCCGGCATGTCTGGCTTTGGTCGAACACCATTTTGATGGATTGACTGGCTTTCCGCGTGAGCGAATCTCAAAATAGACACCACTGACGGGTTGCCCGCCGCTATCGCCTGCCGCAGCGATAACCTCACCTGCCTGTACCCAGTCGCCAGTCTGTTTGAACAGTGATTCATTCTGGCCGTACAGGCTCATGTAACCATCGCCGTGATCGATGATCGTTATAAAACCAAAACCCTGTAGCCAGTCTGAGAAGACGACGCGGCCGTGGCTGATAACGCGTACCGGTGTGCCAAGCGCCGCTTTGATCAGTATCCCGTTCCATTTTAGATCGCCATAGTTTTTATTCTGGCCGAACCGGTTCATGAAGCGGCCTTTAACGGGCCAGGGCAAGCTGCCTTTCTGTGCGATGAATGGCTGGTTTTCCGAGGGGCTGGTGGGTATATCTGCCAGCAGTTCACCGAGTGATTTGAGCAGGTTTTCGATGCGGCCGCGGCTGCTCTCCAGGCTGCTCAGTGTGCTTTCCTGGTTTTTAATTTTTTTACTGAGCTCTGCCAGCAGATTTTTACGCTGTAAGCGTTGTTTCTGTCGTTGTCGTTTTTTCTTTTTCTGTGCTTTTAGCAGCTTGTTCTGTGCTGTTAGCGACTGTTCGAGGCTGGACTCCGTTTGTTTTTTGAGTTCGAAGGTGGCTAGAAAGGTGTCGATCTGCTGCTGCCTGGCCCGGTTTAAGTAGTTGAAATAAGCCTGTGTGCGCCCTGCTTGTGCAGGATCTTGCTGGTTTAGCAGCATTTTAAGGTTTTGTTGATGTCCCATACCGTACGCGGAACGAATCTGTTCGGATAAAATGGTGCGTTGATCACTTAACTGCCGGTTCAGTTGTTTCAGTTCATTTTTTAACTGTTTTACCTGCTTGCGGCTAGCGTATACGTCTTTTTCCAGTTGTTTGAGTTTTCGGGAGTTTTTGCTTATTTCAGCTTCTAGTGTTTTTAGCTCAGTAACGACGTGGCTGCGCTGTCTTTTGTTGCCTTTCAGGTGCTGCTGTACCTTGGTTATGCTTTTCTGCAGCTTTGCCAGCTTGTCCTGATAATGCGACATATCTTCATTTTTTGATGCATATGCAGTATTAAAACCGAAAAAAAGCCATAAAAACAAGAATATGGAAAATATAGTGCGCAGTTTTTCTGTGTCAGAGGGTGGTTTGATTCTGGGCATTTCGCTATTATGCAACCGGGATTGAGTGCCGAGTAATAAATATTTACTCAATTTTCAGGATTTAGCTATTTCAATTCAAAAAAAAGTGTATTAATGTATGCTTTATTAATTATATTGTTAATCAACATTTTTGTTTCGAGGTTACACCATGGCAGTAAGTTCTAATGATCCTGATCTAATGACACGTGAAGAAGATATCAGTCGCGCCTCACGTTCACTCAAGGCAATGTCGCACCCTCTGCGATTAAAGATACTTTGTACTTTAGGTGACCAGGAAGTGAGTGTACAGGATATCGTTGAAGCCGTGGGTACATCACAGAGCAATATCTCTCAACACCTGGCTATATTACGTGACAAAGGAATACTGGCATCCAGAAAAGATGCAAACAAAGTGTTTTATCGAGTCGGTGATACCCGTACATTGCGTTTGATCGGTATGATGCAGGAAGTGTTCTGTTCAGCAGGGCCAACACACTAGGCCGTCAGGAATCTCTGTCTGATATAACGCAGATACGCCCCGCTATAAGGTTGAGTGGTAAGGTTATAAACCGGACCTTAACCTTATAGAGCGCTATCTGGTGTTATGCTTTATAATTATCGTTTAATTTTTATTTCAGTTTAATACTGGCTTCAACAGGTCTCTGTCATTATGGAGCAACTCTCCGAATTTATACTAGATAACCTACTGTTATTCGCAGCACTGGCGGTTGTTATGGTCATGCTGATCAAAGCTGAGCTCGATCACCAGGCGAACAGGGGTTCATTTCTATCACCTTCGATGGCGATAAGATTAATGAATAATAATAGTGATGCCCTGATCCTGGATATCAGGACGGCTGCCGATTATAAAAGTGGCCATATCAAAGGGGCAAAAAATATCCCATTGAGTGATTTTGCATCGAACATCGATGGTTTATCAGGAAATAAATCAGACCCTGTGTTGATCTATTGTACTTCAGGTAATACCGTAACCCGTGCCATCAAGTTATTAAAAAAGGCCGGATTTGAAAAGGTTAATAACCTGGAAGGCGGGATTGCAGCATGGAAAGAAGCGAACATGCCGCTGACAAAAAAATAAACTATTCACTTAAGTTATCTATTTCAGGAATAAATCATGAGCGAAGAAAACCAGCAGTTTGCGATTCAGAAAATTTATTTAAAGGATGTTTCATTTGAATCGCCTAATTCACCCCAGACTTTTACCAGTGGTGACTGGCAGCCACAGATAAACGTACAGATTAACAGTTCAAACCAGGCGATAACCGATGATACCTATGAGGTCGTGCTTGAACTTACGGTTACAGCCAAACATGATGAAAAAACGGCTTTTCTGGCTGAAGTGAAACAGGCTGGTATTTTTAGTATCTCTGGTTTTCCAGAGGAGAGTCTGGGCGGCATGATCGGCGCCTATTGCCCGGAAACACTTTTTCCTTTTGCAAGAGAAGCGGTCTCGGAACTGGTTTCTAAAGGCGGATTTCCGCAATTATTATTAGCGCCGGTAAACTTTAACGCGCTGTATACGCAGCAGATGCAGCAGCAAGCAGCCTCTGAGCAAGGCGAAGAAAGTACGGCGCATTAAGCCGGCCTTTGCATATGGCAGCGGTTGATCAAGCGCATCCCATCGTCGTACTGGGTGCAGGTTCATGGGGAACAGCACTGGCGATGCACATGGCGGAATCTGGCCACCACGTATTGCTGTGGGGGAATGAGCCTGAGCATATCCAGCTGTTATCCGAACAGCGCCGTAATCAGCAATATCTGCCGGATATCCCTTTTCCTGACCTGTTACAGGTGACGTCAGACCTCGAGCTGGCCCTGGCATCGCCTGCCTGGGTTCTGATCGCGATACCCAGTGATGCCTATCGTCCCTTCCTGCAAAAAAATGCACACCTGTTCAAAGAAAATGTCGGTATCGCGTGGGCGAGTAAAGGCCTGGAGCGTGGTACTGGCAAGCTGATCCACCAGGTGATTGCTGAAGAATTGCCGCACTGTAAAAAAACGGCGGTGATGTCGGGGCCGACGTTTGCTGGTGAAGTTGCGCGGAATTTACCCACGTCGATCACCGTGGCTTCTGAGTCAGAATCTTTTTCCAGCCAGATTATCGATGATCTGCATAGCGGGCGTTTCCGTGTGTATCTAAGCGGTGACCTTATCGGTGTCGAACTAGGTGGTTCTTTGAAGAATGTACTGGCGATAGCCGCGGGTGCGGCTGATGGCCTGGGTTTTGGTGCAAATACCCGGGCGGCATTAATCACTCGTGGGCTGGCGGAGATGATGCGCCTGGGGGAAGCCATGGGTGGGAAGCGTGAGACCTTCATGGGGCTTGCCGGCATGGGTGACCTTATCCTGACCTGTACTGATGACCAGTCACGTAACCGCCGCACCGGCCTGTTGCTGGCGCAGGGAAAAACACTGGAGCAGGCGCGTGAAGAAATCGGGCAGGCAATCGAAGGTATCAAAACGGCAAAAGAAGTCGTCGCACTGGCAAAGAAATATCATGTCGAAGTGCCGATCAGTGAGCAGGTCTATCGTGTTCTATACGAAAACTGCCCGATCGATGAAGCCGTGAAGACGCTGCTCAGCCGTAAATCGTCGCAGGAAGCTATCTAAAGCCGGGCTATTCAAACGCCGAAAAGTGGTTTTGCCGAAGTGCTTCGTAGACCACGATGGCGACCGTATTTGACAGGTTCAGGCTGCGGCTATGTTCCCGCATAGGCAGGCGCAGGATATGATCGCTATCCAGTGTGTTCATGTATTCTTCGGGTAAGCCCCTGGTCTCAGGGCCAAACACCAGATAATCGCCCGCTTTAAAACTTGCCTGGTGGTAATGTTTCCGGCCTTTGGTCGATAAGGCGTAAACGTTCTGTTGCGGTTTTAATTCGTTGATCGAGTTATAAGTTTTAACGTCCGCCCATTCATGATAATCCAGCCCGGCACGCCTTAACTGCTTGTCCTCCAGTTTAAATCCCAGCGGTTCGATCAGGTGCAGATGACACCCGGTGTTAGCACATAAGCGGATTATATTGCCCGTATTGGGTGGAATCTCAGGTTGGTAGAGCACGATATTGAACATGGTGCGTATTTAACCACGCATTTGTTGTGCTGCATCAAAAATATTAAATAGCACTGTTTTTATAATATTTTTTAATCGCCGTAGTATAAAACTTGGCTGCATTTCTGCTATATAAGGAGAGGTTATGCATCTTAAGGTTTTTGGGGAAATCGATGCCAGAAAATGAACAACAAAAAACACCGGCGAACGTTGGATCGCCTTCTTCTGTGGCTACTTTACTACTGGTTGATGATGATCCGTTAATACTGGAGGGTCTGGGTTTTATGTTGCGTAAGCAATATAAGATGATCACTGCAGAATCTCGTCCGCAGGCGCTGGAAAGAGTCAACCAGGCAGATGAACTGCCTAGCCTGGCACTGATCGATCTAGGCCTGCCGCCCTACCCGCATAAACCGGATGAAGGTTTTGCATTAATCCGTGAGCTATTGTCTCTGCAGCCAAACATGAAAGTGCTGGTATTATCCGGTCAGGATAATGACGTTAATATCCAGCATGCCTTAACGATCGGTGCGGTTGATTTTATCGCTAAACCGGCTGAACCTGAGTTGCTGTTGGCGCGCCTGCAGCATCATCAGCGGCTGCATGAGATCGATCAGCTCCGTGACTCACAGAAAAAGGTGTCGATCATCGGCGACAGCGTCGCCATACAGATGGTGAACAACCAGATATCACAGTTTGCAGACTCACCGTTCCCCGTTCTGATCGAGGGTGCATCGGGTACCGGTAAAGAGCTGGTCGCCAGGGCGCTGCATGAAAATAGCAGCCGCAGTTCAGAGCCGTATTTTGCCATCAACTGTGCAGCGATCGCGCCAGACCTGCTGGAAGCGCAGTTATTCGGTCATGCCAAGGGCGCTTTTACCGGTGCCACGCAGGAGCATAAAGGCTTTTTTATCGAAGCAGGTAAAGGCACGTTGCTGCTGGATGAGATCGGTGAATTACCGATGGCGTTGCAGGGCAAGCTGCTGCGGGTTATCGAGAGCGGTGAATTCTATCGTATCGGTGAAACCCGGGAGATGAAATCACAGGCGCGCATCATCGCAGCCACCAACAGAGTATTAAGAGAGGAAGTCAGGGGTGAAAAATTCAGGAATGATCTCTATCACCGCCTGAGCATCTTAAATATTCAGCTACCGCCATTAAACGTCAGAGGCGATGACGTCTTCCTGTTATTAAACGTATTTATGGAGTCTTACGCGGATACGGTATCACCCTTTGTGCTGGATGATGGTGCGCGTGAGTTATGGCAGCAATATGATTACCCGGGCAATGTACGCGAGCTGAGAAATATCGTTATCCGTCTTGGCACCAAGTATCCCGGGCAGAGCGTCGATAAGATACAGCTAAGTGCTGAGCTGGAGACGCAGCTATCGGCAAATGCGCTGGCAGAAAATGCCACATCCGTCAGTGACGAAAAGATCGCACAGGAGATTCGGGCAGATGAATTTGATCTCGATAAATTACTTGGTGAGATCGAAAGCCGCAGTATCCGCATCGCTCTGGAGATGAATGGTAACAATGTCAGTAAAGCGGCAAAAGCATTAAAGATAAACCGTACAACATTATATAGCCGAGTGCAGAAACTGGGGACAGGTTGATGTACAAGCAGCATTTCGGTTTAAACCGCCCGCCGTTTAAAATCACCCCGGATACAAGTCTGTTCTTTGAGGGTAATCAGCGGGGCGCTGCGCTGGATGCTTTGATGTACGCTATCCATAGTGGTGAAGGCATCATAAAAGTCGTCGGAGAAGTTGGTAGCGGCAAGACTATGTTGTGCCGGATGCTGGAAGTACGCCTGTCAGATGAAGTCGATGTGATCTACATCGCCAATCCAAGTTTATCGCCTGACAATATCCTGCATGTCATCGCACATGAGTTGCATCTCGAAGCAAATAATGAGATGAGCAAGGTCGATGTGATGCAGCGCATACAGGCGCACCTGTTAAAGAAACATGCGAGTAACCGGCAGGTCGTGCTGTTTGTTGAAGAAGCGCAGAGCATGCCGATCGAAACGCTCGAAGAGATACGCCTGTTGAGCAACCTGGAGACAGACCAGAATAAATTATTACAGATGGTGTTGTTCGGGCAGCCTGAGCTGGATGAGAAGCT
>DAOVJH010000417.1 GCA_030673345.1 Pseudomonadota bacterium | reverse complement strand
GGGCTCATGATGCTGACATTAAAAACGGCCAAGGATATGAATATAAAAAACCGACAGGACCCTGAATCCAGTATCATCGGTGGCGCTCGATATTTCAAAAAGACTCTCGATCGCATCGATGAAGACATTACCGCACCGGATAATTACTGGATGGCGATGGCGGCTTACAACGTCGGTTTTTACCACCTGCAAGATGCTAGAAGCATCACCCGCAAGTTAAACAAAAATCCGAACCGCTGGATCGATGTCAAAGAGTCACTGCCGTTGCTGGCAAAGAGAAAATGGTACAAAAAGACACGCTATGGTTATGCAAGAGGCTGGGAACCAGTACGTTATGTCGAGAATATTCGCAGTTATTACGACATCCTGAAGTGGGTCGATGACAGCAACTCAGAAACCACACCTGTACCGGAAGAGTTCCTCAAGATACCTAACAGCCTTTAACAACTTAAGTGTCAGCTTTTCTGCCTGTAAAAAACACCCGTGGGATGCTCGACATGCTCAAAACCATCCGTAAATGGCGTGATAGCCTGGTTACTTCCTGTGAGGAAGATACCACCGGATTTTAACAAGGTGGAAAACTGCTTGAGTATTCCAGCTTTTACACCGTTGGAGTAATAGACAAGAATTTCGGGGCAGATGATTACGTCCATTGCTCCCATCGATTGAAAATCTTCGGTTAGATCACATTGGCTAAAATGGATATTCTGACGAATTTTATCTTTTATGCTCCAGCTATCACCCGAACTATTTACTGTGGTGTACAATTTCTTGTATCCTCCACTCAGTCCTGATGTCTGCTGTGCGCTATAAGTCGCTAGCTCAGCATATTTTACATCGCTCTGCGCACTGTCAGAAGCAATCAACTGAAAATTTTTGTCTTCTCCACTGTTCGCTTCATATTCTGCAATCTCCATAGCCACTGCATATGCCAGTTCGCCCTGACCGCAACCAACGACCCAGATTCGTGCTTTTTCAGGTAATTGCGCAAACACATATTTGCGGAGAACGTTCAAGGTCACAGGGCTCAGCGTCCAGCCCGACTGGCGTTGTGATATAGCTTCCAATACTGATGACCTGATGTCTTCAGCCTTCCCGGTCTGCAGGCTTTCTGCCAGCGATGCCAGTGAATCAAGCTTATATTTTGATAATAGCGGCTCTACACGTTCCACCAGGCAGCTACGCTGGGCTTCCGGCACGATAACACCAAGCACATTTTGTAATGCAACAAGCAAAGATTCATAATCATCGATATTGTGGGAAACAGCAGATGGCATATCAAAACCTTCAAACAGAATAATAAAAACGCACTTCAAGCATAGAAGGAAAATGCCGAAGTTCAACAGTCAGCGCTATTTGTGTCGATAAAAGTCAGATTAATCAGGCCGTACCCAGGTCTTTGTTAACCGGCATAAATAATTCCCGGCTTTTTAGCTTTTTATTGCCCAGGTGAAAATTGATAACTGAACGCATCAAACGCTTTAATTCAGCCATATGCTGTGGATTTTGAGACAGCGCCTGAAATGATTCATCCGCCAGCGCTAACAGGCAGTTGCCTGAGATCTGAGGCAGCGAAACCCCCGGATTTGAAACATTGTCACTGCATAAAACAGCACCATGTTCCGGATGATAGCGATACTGTGCATCGCCGATAATCTCTGCGCCTGTATCGGCTTCAAACTGCACATTTAGGCCAAAGCCAAGCAATTCAAGCAATTTTATTTCAAACTGCCGCAGTGAAATCTCCAGCCTGGATCCGTCTTCCAGTCGATACAGACAGTGGTGATAATGCTCAAAAACCGCTTCATGAACATCATCTTTATGCAGAAGATACATCACTAACTCATTGATATACATTGCAGAAAGCAATGATCTACTCTTCAGAGAAGGCGCTTTTAAATCAGCCCGTTCAGCACTTTTCAGATAGGGTAAACTCCCCTTTCCCTGCCAGCTAACCAGTAATGGCGTAAACAGCAGCAGGTTGCCCGCAATCTTAGAGCGTGCCCCCCGGCTGCCTCGCGACATCAGTGATACGCGGCCATGGTCTTTTGTCAGCACTTCGAGGATACTGCTGGTTTCACGATAGGCGCGCTTATGCAGTATATAGGCTATCTGTGTATTGACGATG
>DAOVJH010000088.1 GCA_030673345.1 Pseudomonadota bacterium | reverse complement strand
TAAGTCCCTTCTCCCCCTGGGAGAAGGTTAGGATGAGGGTGTTTTCAGCGACGCCCTCACCCCAGCCCTCTCCCAGAGGGAGAGGGGGAATATTGAACACTTATGTCTTCTTTGGCTCATTCTCAGGCAGTGGTTTTATTACCAAGAATAACCTTTTTACTCGCTCCGGTTACCGAAGGCAGATTACCTGTTTGTTGGTGATTATACTGATAGGCTAACCAGGCGAACGCCATCGCTTCCACCCAGTCAGGATGAACCCCCAGTCTTTCAGTTGTCGCAACCGGGTTTTTTGTTAGCGCCTGTAATCTGTGCATGAGTTCTTTGTTATGCACGCCGCCGCCGCAGATATAGATCTCTTCAGTATCGGGTGCGTATTGATTGATTGCCCGTATGATAGAGGTGGCAGTCAGGTCGCATAAAGTGCTCTGTATATCAGCGACGGATATCTCGCCATCTATCGATCCGTCCAGCCATTCCAGGTTGAAGTATTCGAAGCCAGTGCTTTTAGGTGGTGCGAGTTGAAAGTAATCATCCATTAACAGTCTGGCCAGTAAACTCGCATCGGTTTTGCCACTGCTGGCAAGTGCACCGTCTGCGTCATAGTTTTGTTGTTGGTGCTGCGAGATCCAGGCATCCATCAGTGTATTGCCTGGCCCACAGTCAAAGCCTGTTACCGGTTGATTACTGTCTTTGGGTAATATCGTTATATTTGATATGCCGCCGATGTTGACGATCACGCGATTGATATCGTTATGCTGAAAGACTGCCTTGTGAAATGCAGGCGCCAACGGCGCGCCCTGGCCACCAGCCTCGATATCTGCCGTTCTAAAATCTGAAACAACATCAACACCGGTTAGTTTTGTAAGTTTTTGCGCGTTGCCTATCTGTAGTGAAAACGGTTTTTCGATGTCGGGCCTGTGCCGGATCGTTTGTCCATGATTGCCGATAGCTGTGATGTTCTTTGGCTGGTGACCTGCTTTTTCCAGCAGTATAAAACAGGCTTCAGCGAATAGTTCTGCGGTCTGCATGTCCAGGGCTGACAGTGTGTCCAGTTCATCGTCTGGAACGTCGCGTGCTGCGATCAGAGTCCGCTGGATGGCATCTGGCCATCGGTGACTATGCGTGCTTAAAAGTTTAGGTGTAGTGGAAGAGAAGTCGACCAGCGCGGCATCGATACCATCCATGCTGGTGCCGGACATCAAACCTATGTACAGCTCAGGTTGTGATGAAGACATGTGTGCGGTGAATAAGTGTGTACGGGGGTATTAGTTGTTGGTTTCTATATCGGCAAATGCGACCTGCTGTGAGCGGGCTAGCAGATCAAGCTGGGCAAAAACCGGTGTCGTGGTTAAGTCGAAATCAGCCATGTATCTTTTTGGAACGGGTTTCGATTCTGGCAGCTTAACGGTCAATGGATTTCTGTGTGTGCCGTTAACGCGGAATTCGTAATGCAGGTGTGGACCTGTGGCAAGGCCTGAACTGCCGACATAGGCGATGGTCTGCCCCTGTTTGACTTTAGAGCCTTTTCTGAGTTTACGATTATAGGTTTTAAGATGTGCATACAGCGTGGTGTATTTGCTGCCGTGCTGTAAGATCATGACCTTGCCGTAACCGCCTTTTTTACCTTTAAAGATTACTTTGCCATCGCCAGCAGCATAGATCGGTGTGCCTCTTTTGGCCGCATAGTCAACGCCTTTGTGTGAGCGGACTTTATGTAATACCGGGTGGTATCGGCTAGTAGTAAATCGTGAGCTGATGCGGGCGAAATTAACCGGTGAGCGTAAAAACGCTTTACGCATGCTCTTGCCGTCAGGGGTAAAGTATTCAGTAACATTGGTCTGCGGATTGGTATAACGAACGGCTCGGTAGGTTTTGCCATTGTTGATGAACTCGGCAGCCAGGATATCGCCATCAGAGATTTTTTCACCGTTACGGAACAGTTGTTCATACAACACCGTGAAAGTGTCGTCTTTGCGGATATCCAGTGCGAAGTCGATGTCCCAGCCAAAGACATTGGCCAGTTCCATGATGATGTTCTGCGAGATGCCGGCATCCTGAGCAGCCAGAAATAGTGATGAATCGATTATACCGCTGGCACTTGCCTGACGGGTTTCGATCTGATGATTGTAGGTGGTGGCAACCAGTGTACCGTGCTCACGCTCTACCATCAGGTATGATTGGTGATCGATATCATAACGCAGCGCCTGCAGGGTGCCTTCGTCATCGGAAAGTACACGGATGATATCTTTAGGGAAAATACGTGTCAGTGTTTTTACGTCTTCACCCAGCTTCATCATTTCATCGAGCTGTTGGGGTTTTATTTTTGCCCGTTTGAAAAGACGCGCCAGGTTGTCGCCAGACTTAACTTTGAACTCACGCCATTGTTTTGGCATCAGGTCGTTGGCATCATCAAGTATTTCCTGTCTCGCCTGTAATTCGGGCAGGCTGAGGGTAAAACTTTCACGTGCCAGTTGTTCAGATGATTTTGTGACGGCCTTAAAACTGGGCAGTGAATCACTGGCTATCGGGTCATTGCTGTCAGTTTCAGAATTAGTGCTGGCTATCACCGCACCGATGCCGGCACAGGCTATCGCCAGCAGTGCCCAGCGTAGACGGATGTGGCTATGCGGCTGTGACTGCTGCGGCTTGTGGCGAAAATCTTTACTAATCAATGACATTGGCGTTTATTTTTTATCGAGAGGGATACGTTTAAATGTAGTCGTAAATAGCTGTTTGGTCAATAAATACGGGTAAATTATTATTATTTTTAATCGTTTGAGACATACTCCTAGAGGAGTAGTTGAGAAAGTATCAAAGCGCAGGTATCTTATACACCTTTTTACAGCAACACCAGTCAGGAAAACTATATGAAATCGGTACAAGAGCAACTAGAAATAATCCAGCGTGGCGCGGATGAGATCCTCGTGGAAAAAGAGCTGGTTGCCAAGCTAAAAGAAGGCCGACCACTTCGAATAAAAGCCGGATTCGATCCCACTGCACCGGATCTGCATCTTGGGCACACTGTACTAATCAACAAGTTACGCCAGTTCCAGGACCTGGGGCACGAAGTACTGTTTCTGATCGGTGATTTTACTGGCATGATCGGTGATCCCACCGGGAAGTCTGCGACCCGCCCGCCGCTGACACACCATGATGTCGAGCAAAATGCAGAAACCTACCAGCAGCAGATCTACAAGATCCTGGATAAAGATAAAACCAAAGTGGTATTCAATTCCGACTGGATGAGCAATATGAGCAGCGTTGACCTGATCAGGCTGGCTGCCAGCAGTACGGTGGCGCGTATGCTGGAGCGTGATGATTTCAGTAAACGTTACAAGAATGGCCAGGCGATCGCGATACATGAATTTCTTTATCCTCTGATACAGGGCCATGATTCGGTGGAGATGAAAGCCGATGTTGAGCTTGGTGGTACTGACCAGAAATTTAACCTGTTGATGGGGCGTCAGCTGCAGGAGCAGGCTGGCCAGAAACCGCAATGCGTACTGACCATGCCGATCCTCGAAGGCCTGGACGGTGTGCAGAAGATGTCCAAGTCATTGAATAATTACATCGGTATTGCTGATGAGCCCAAAGACATGTTCGGTAAGATCATGTCGATATCAGATGAACTGATGTGGCGTTATTTTGAGTTGCTGAGTTTCCGTTCGATGAAAGAGATAGAAGGTTTCAAGCAGGCGATGGAACTGGGTAAAAACCCGCGGGATATCAAGTTCTTACTGGCGGAAGAAATTATTGCGCGTTTCCATAGTGAAGCGGAAGCGACCGCAGCGCGTGAAGGTTTTATCGCGCAGTTTGCTAAAAACAAGGTTCCGGATGATATCCCCGAACTCCGTTTTGATGCGCCAGATGACGGCTACCCGATTGCAAACTTGCTAAAAGATGCCGGGTTATGCGGCAGTACCAGTGATGCTATGCGCATGATTCAGCAGGGCGCAGCCAGGATCGACGGTGAGAAAGTGGCTGATAAATCAGTGAGGATCAGCAGTGGTACAAAAGGTGTTTTTCAGGTGGGTAAGCGAAAATTTGCCAGACTAACGATTAATTAATAATCTAAAGAAACGAAAAAAGGCCGTTATCTCTGTCTAAGAGTAGGCTGGAATGATGAGACTAGTGAGGTAGAAATAATGTTGGATCGTCGGTTTTACGCAGTAATTTTAATTTTTCTATCCGTTAGTGCATGCTCACCAACGGGCAGTAATCCGACGCAGGTAACGATGTCGGATCTGGTCGGATTATGGGACAGTTCAGAAAATACAGGTGTAAAAAAGGATGTCATCTATACGCGCGTGACCAGCGAGGGTGCCATCATCGAGTATGATTATGACGGCGATGAGATCGATGATGGTTTAGCGTGTTACCACGTCGATACAGGTTCCCTGAAAAATATAGAGGCAAACCGTTTTCTGGTAGCGACCGACATGCATGCAGATAAGCAGTTTGTCATCGAGCTCGAACTGCTGGATGCGGGCAATGCGTTAAAAGTCTATTTTCTTGATGAGAATGACCCGGCGAAAACAGTAAAGTCACAGATCTGGACGCGTGTAACTGATGAATCTTTGTTGACTGATGAGCCAACCTGCGGAGGCCGTTAGATAATGCTTGTTGTCCGTCTGCACTAGATATCCAGGCGTGCATTCAGCAGGAGCGAATCGGTATTTTCACTGGTGATATAACCGAAGCCGACTGAAAGTGCCTGGCGAAAGTAATACCGTGCTTCCATACCGTATGAGATCGCGTTGTTATCGAACACATAGGTGTCCGATGCAGTGAGCTCAAGTTCGATCCTGTCGGTAATCAGGTGACGCAGCCCGATACTGAACACGGCACCTAAATCATCATCACTGACAGAGCCGGTAGCATCCGATGCGGTTATTTCAGCCATCACGGCCGATAGATTGGCGAATAGTTCCGTTGCTGGCGCAATCGTCTTGTGTGCGGTGACACCGACCCCGGTAATCGTGGAAGTGTCCAGATTATTCATGCCTTGAAACGTTTCGAAATTGGTCGTTATCACTAACAGTGAGAACGCGAGATGCGTGTTTATGCTGAGCGATAATGAAAAACCAAAACCATTTCCGTCTATCTCGTTGAGCGAACCGCCTGGATCTATGGTGCCAGAAGTGAAGACTGTTTGAAGATAGTCAAAGCTGATCTCTTTTGAGTAGGCATTCGATGCCGGCATCAGGATCAGTGCTGTGAGCAGGATACGATGTATAAAACTATAGGACATTGTAAAAACACATAATTTTAAATTTAATAGTTATCCGCATCAGAGCATTATACGGTCATCTTCCTGCGGCTCGCATATCGCTGAGCGAAGGCATGTCTTTTTACCGTCATGTTAAATGAAAAACTGTATCTGTCTACTATACTAAACAGACCTAAAAGATGAATGTTATCACTTCGAGCTTGCTGCACACAGAACATGGCAGCTAAATCGTGGCTTGATACATTCTTGCAGTAACTAGAACTCTAAACAGGCAATTCATTGAACCAGCATCGACGACTCTATTTTTCTGTATTTATCGTTTTCTGTTTTTTGCTGGCCTTATTTTCATCGCAGAACAGTACCGTTCGCTGGCTGGATGCGCAGATGTTCCGTTTTGCCAGCCAACTGTTGCCAGTACAGCCACAGGTTAATGACTTTCGTGTGATCCAGCTGGATGAAGCGCGTCTGCAGAAACCGGAAGGTATCCGGGAATTCCGCTTCTTCTTGCGCAAGCTGCGAAAATCAAAGGCGGCTGAGATCGTCTGGTTAAGTGATGATTTTCCACAGATGGACTATGTGCCGGTGGAAGAAGAAACCCGGTCAAAATCCGGAAAAGCGGCCAGGGGGAAAACCCGGGCAGCCAGTTCTGGCAGCGAAGATGAACAGCAGTGGCAGCCGACACAGGGTGAACGCAACAAACTGGCCTGGATGCTGGAAAATCAGCATGTCTTTTTAACGCAATACACCAATGTGCCTGAACAGCAAAATTACGTCCCATACAGTGAATCACTGCTCTATAAGGACGGCTGGCGGCAATATGTACCGGCCATATTTTTGCCAGAGGTGCAGACATTCAGGTCAACGAATACGCTGTTGCCCTACAGGGTTTATCCTTTTAACCCGCATGCAACAGATGAGCAGTCACTGATCTGGTATGACGCGGCCAGAGAATTTTCTCTGCCTGACCTGACGCTCGCCGTATTCAGCCGTTTTCAAAAGACTGACCAGTTGCACTGGAGCGAAGAAGGCAATATCACGCTTGATACCATGCAGATACCGATC
>DAOVJH010000036.1 GCA_030673345.1 Pseudomonadota bacterium | reverse complement strand
GTGAGAAAGATCCGTACGCTTTGCGCCGCGCATCGTTAGGTGTTTTACGCACGATAATCGAGCGTCAGCTTGACCTTGATCTTAAACAACTGATCTCGGTTTCGGCCGAGTTGCTTAAAGATAAAGTGGACGCAAGTAAAGTCGAACAGGATGTTTTCGATTATATTATCGAACGTCTTCGTGCTTATTATCTTGACCGTGACGTTACCGCAGATGTGTTTGATGCCGTGTCGGCGTTATCACCGCCGAGACCGCTGGATTTTGATAAACGCATCAGGGCGGTGACGGCCTTCCGTGAACTTGCCGAAGCGGAGAGCCTGGCGGCAGCAAATAAGCGCGTAGGAAATATCCTTAAGAAATCAGCAGCGGCCAGTGATGTAGCAGTCGATGAAAGTCTGCTGTCAGAAGATGCTGAGAAGAAACTGTTCGAGAAATTGAACGCACTGAGTCGGACCGTAGAGCCGATGTTTGATTCAGGTGATTATGAAGCCGCGCTCAGCCAGTTGTCATCGTTGCGTGATCCGGTCGATGCATTTTTTGATTCGGTGATGGTGATGGACGACGATGAAGCGATAAAAAATAATCGTATCGCACTGTTGAGTACCATGAGCCAGTTGTTCCTGCGAGCAGCTGACCTGTCGCGTCTGCATCAATCAACATAATATGAAACTGATAGTCCTGGACCGGGACGGTGTTATAAACCACGATTCGGATGCTTATATCAAAAGCAAGGAAGAGTGGGTGCCGATCGAAGGCAGCCTGGAGGCGATCGCCCGTCTGAACCATGGCGGTTACACGGTGGTAGTGGCGAGCAACCAGTCTGGTCTGGCAAGAGGCTATTTTGATATCGAAGCGTTAGCGGCGATGCATAAAAAAATGGATGATATGCTGACGAAGATCGGCGGCCGTGTCGATGCAATTTTTTATTGTCCGCATGCACCTGCTGATGCCTGTGATTGCAGGAAGCCAAAACCCGGCATGCTTCTGGATATCGGTCAACGATTTAATGTGTCGTTAAAAGATGTTGTTTTTATCGGAGACAGTGTCACCGATATAAAAGCGGCAAGCAATGCGCGCGCCCAGGCCGTGCTGGTGCGCACGGGCAAAGGTGTGAGAGCAGAAAAAATATTACAGGCCGAAAGTAATGTATCTGTTCCAGTGTATGACGACCTGGCTGCAGCAGTGACTGCTATCCTGAAGTAGGTAATTTTATGGATGCTGTTTTATGAGTTCCAGTTCTACGTTTTCCAGGGTTGTATTATATGTTCGTTCGTTATTGTTCTGGGTCGGTTTTATCATCAATGTCAGCGTGTTCGGACTATTGATCATCATCTTCTTTTTTACCCCGTCGACTTTTCGCCTGGGGTTTGCCCGTCTCTGGTCTCATGTAAACAATTTCCTGTTAAAGGTTACCTGCGGTATAGATTTTAAGATTGAAGGCAAGGAAAATCTGAATAATGGGACGGCGATCATATTGAGCAAGCATCAATCCACCTGGGAAACACTGGCGATGCATTCTTTTACACCTTACGTACGTTGGGTGTTCAAGCGAGAATTGATGCGCATCCCGATTTTTGGCTGGGCCCTGGCATTGACCGACCCCATCGCGATAAACCGTGGTGCAGGGAGAGCGGCAATCAAGCAGCTGATCACCGAAGGCACAAAAAAATTAAATGATGGAAAGTGGATGATCCTGTTCCCGGAAGGGACGCGAACGAAACCGGGTAAATCCAAAAAGTATAAGATCGGCGGTGCGCTGCTGGCAGAAAAAAGCGGCTACCCGGTAATACCGATCGCGCACAATGCAGGTGAGTTTTGGCCAAAGCATAGTTTTATAAAGTGGCCGGGTACGATCAGTGTGGTCATCGGTCCCGCGATAGAATCAAAAGGCCGCAGTGCTGAAGAGATCAATGCTGAGGTTTTCGACTGGATCGAAGGCGCGATGAAAAAGATCAGTGATGAGTCTCGTTGGGACCGTAAAGTTTAAATACCAAAAATATTTTTTGCGTTAATCGTTGTTTGCTCTGTAACCCTCTCTACTGACTCTTCTCTTATTTCAGAAATGGCTTTGACCGTATCGATAATATAAGCAGGTTCGTTTCTTTTTCCGGAATGTTTTTTATCGGGCTGGTCTGGTGCGTCAGTTTCGATTAATAGTGATGTTAAGGGCGTTTCCTTTGCTACCTTTTTTATTTTATTTGCATTGTCATAGGTTACGCTGCCGCCCACGCTGATATAAAAATTTAGATCGATTAGTTGGCGTGCCTGTTCGCTGCTTCCGGAGTAACTGTGTATCATCCCGGTAAGGTCTTTGAATTTTTTAACGGTTTCTATGACGGTTTCAGTTGCTCTGACTGAGTGTATGATGACCGGCAGTCGACAGTTTATAGCGATGTTTAACTGCGCTTCAAAAAAATAGAGCTGTGTTTTTTTATCGGCTTGCTGTGCTCGAAAATCCAGGCCGCATTCGCCCAGTGCTACCGGACGATTACTACCGATATATTCCTTTAGTATTTCTATGTCGTGTTTGTTGTGTTTGTTTACCCAGTAGGGGTGCAGTCCATAGCAGGCGTGCAGTTGCTGATGACTTTTGCAAAGATTATTAATCCTGTCCCAGTAAATTCTTTCTGTGCCAGGTATGACGATGTCACTGACGTTGTTATCTTTTGCTCGCTGCAGTACCTCTGAGCGATCATTATCAAACGCTTCAAAATCAAGATGGCAGTGTGAATCTATCAGGGCCGCGGGCATGAATATCAGTCTATACCGTTATTCATAATGGTGCACCTGTGTCATTGGGTCATTCGTTTCATCCTTATCCCTGGATATGCACGCGCTGCCGTCCCTGGCTCTTTGCGAGATACCATCCATCCCTGGATGTAAAAAAGGCCGGTAAAAACCGGCCTTTAAGGAACGCTATAGAGGGATGCTCTATTGTGATTTCTCAATCATCTGGTGGATGATCGGAGTCAATATCAGTTCCATCGCAAGTCCCATCTTACCGCCGGGTACAACGATCGTATTACGACGTGACATGAATGAGTGAGGAATCATGCTTAGTAGATAAGGAAAATTCGTATTGAATTTTTCTGTATCTCTAAAGCGGATAACGATGAAGCTTTCATCAGGCGTTGGAATGTCGCGAGCGATGAAAGGGTTCGATGTGTCGACTGTAGAGACACGCTGGAAGTTGATATCAGTGCGTGAGAACTGAGGTGTAATATATTTCACATAGTCGTGCATACGACGCAGGATGGTGTCTACGATGACTTCTTCTGAGTAACCGCGTTCTGCATTGTCACGGTGAATCTTCTGGATCCACTCGAGGTTAACGCTTGGTACAACACCGACTAACAGGTCAACGTGTTTGGCTACGTCAGCATCGTCTGTAACGACGCCGCCGTGCAGTCCTTCGTAGAACATGATGTCAGAGTCAGTTTGAATGTCTTCCCATGGCGTAAATTGACCCGGTGTTAAACCTTCGTATGCTGCCGCTTCTTCATCGCTGTGCAGGTATAAACGTTTTTGACCGCCACCGGTTGCAGCGTAAGATTTGAACAGCTCTTCCAGTTTGTCGAACAGGTTAGCTTTGGCGCCAAAGTGACTAAAATTTTCATCACCTTCAACCATAGCGTCTTTCATCGCTGCACGGTCATAACGGTGGAAGCTGTCGCCTTCGATGATGACAGGATTAATTTTTTCACGGGTAAAAATTTGCTCAAAAGCGTGTTTTACAGTTGATGTGCCAGCGCCAGATGAGCCAGTGACTACGACGATAGGGTGTTTCTGAGACATGTTTAATTCTCCAAAGGACTAAAATTCTGTGTTGCAGGCAGTATTAAGAGAAGTGACTGCGCTGAAAAAAGGACGCTATTGTATCCTTTTTCGGCCAATTATAGAAATGAGAGAAATCAATTTAGCTGAAGTATTCGTGGATTTGGCTGCTGTGTAAGCAGCTGATACTGATATCAGACCTGGCGGATGCAGAAAAAACTATGTAAAACAATAGTGTAGGTAGTTTAAGGGGGGGTTACAGTTTCTCGTAGATCAGATCCCAGACGCCGTGCCCCAGTTTAATGCCGCGCCGTTCAAATTTGGTTTCACAGCGTGCGCCCTGTGTTTTTGAATAATGGCCCTTGCCTGAAATATTGCTAAATGCCGCGGCATTATCCATTTCTTCGAGCATCTGCTCGGCGTAATGCTGCCAGTCGGTAGCCATGTGGAAAAAACCGCCAGTTTTCAGCTTTTTCTGTACCAGTTCGATAAAGGCGGGTTTGATGATGCGGCGTTTGTGATGGCGCTTTTTATGCCAGGGATCCGGGAAAAATAGTTGCAGCTGTTTTATTGAGTTATCTGCTATCTGTCTTGTCAGTACGTCGATGGCATCGTGGCGGATGACCCTTATATTATGTATGTCCTGAGCGTTGGCATTGTGGATCAGGTGGCCCACGCCGGGGCCGTGAACCTCGATGCCGATAAAATTATACTGTGGCTGGTTGATCGCCTGCTGCAGCAGGGACTCGCCGTTTCCAAAGCCGATCTCGAGAAAAACTTCATTTTCGTTACCGAATATCTCGCTAAAATCCAGAAGCTGCTCAGAATAATTGATGCCATAATCTTTCCAGTAATTCTCCAGCGCATTTTGCTGTGCGCTGGTGAGCCGGCCCTGCCTTAATACAAAGCTTTTTATCGCACGATGAGGTGCGCTGGCTTTTTTCTGAGAATTTTCTGACGACACGGTGTGTAGCTAGTTGTTTAGAAAAAAGTCCCTTCGATGGGGGATGATGCTGAGGCAAAACGTTTTCTCGGCATGCGACCAGCAAGATAGGCTTCGCGTCCGCCTTCTATGGCTTTTTTCATGGCGGATGCCATCAGCACAGGGTTTTGAGCCGCTGCGATCGCGGTATTCATCAGTATGCCATCGCAGCCAAGCTCCATCGCGATCGCAGCATCGGATGCAGTGCCGACACCGGCATCAACCAGTATTGGTACATTGGCATTTTCGATGATCGTCAGGATGTTGTAGGGGTTGCGGATGCCGAGTCCAGAGCCTATCGGTGCAGCCAGTGGCATCACGGCAACACAGCCGATGTTCTCAAGCTCTTTGGCGATCAGCGGATCATCATTGGTGTAGACCATGACGTCAAAGCCGTCGTCGACCAGTATCTGCGCTGCTTTTAATGTTTCGATAGTATCAGGGAAAAGTGTTTTTTCATCCCCCAGTACTTCCAGTTTGACCAGCTTATGGCCACCGAGTAATTCGCGTGCGAGCCGGCAGGTTCTGACCGCATCGTCCACCGTGTAGCAGCCCGCGGTATTGGGCAATAATGTGTATTTATCGAGCGGCAGTTCATCCAGCAGGTTGGGTTCATCAGGGTTCTGGCCGATGTTGGTCCTGCGTATCGCGATGGTGATAATCTCTGCGCCGCTGGCTTCCAGTGCCAGACGGGTCTCTTCGTTGTCTTTATATTTACCGGTGCCGACCAGCAGGCGTGAAGAGTAGGTGTTGCCGGCGATGACCAGCGGTTGATTAACTTTTGTGTCAGACATAATGTTTTGCGATACAGTGGATGTTAACAGGGGTGCTTCTCTGAGTATTTCTCCAAGCAGGCGTATATTACTCGATTTTTATGATCAGGGCGCAGCCATATAAATGTGTTTGCGATTAACTTGTGTCAGGTCGGGGCAGCCGCCGCCGATGGCCTGTACGATTTCTACTTTATCCTGGTCGCTAAGAGTGAAATTGGAGAAATCACTTCGCGCAATAATTTGCTGATTGATCTCTACAGCAAGGCGTTTTTCGCTTAAATCGAGGGTTTCCAGTAGTTGAGCGATACTTGTACCACTGTCCAGCTGCTTGTTATCGCCGTTCAAAATAATGGTGATCATCTAAATTTTTCCTGAGGGGGGAGTGGTTTTTGTGCCATTTAGGCATGCAAACATGAAAATCATCAATATTGTGCTATAAATTTATCAAAATAATTATATTAATTTCATGTGGGCTCTATCTGTGGTTGGTCATTCTATTACATGCCTGTTGGCAGTGTGTACAAATAATCTGGAATATATTTATGTTTAAGCAGTTGTTTATATCGTTAGTCGCGCTGTGCCTAATCAGTTTTAATGTTTTTGCAAAAGATGCTGTTAATCCATTCGCTAAAAAGAATAGTTTGAATATCGGAAAAGATGCGGCATGGAATATCGATAAAAAGGCAGTAACCGCAATAAAATCATCATCTGATGGTAAGGGTACTTATTATCATCTGCTGTTTGATAATAAACAGCTCAAGCTGAGCATGTCCAGTGACTCAGCCGGGGCAAGTCCTAAAAGTTTCACCCAGCTGGAGATCAAAAATTTAAAGATCGATGGCAAGCAGAGCCCATTGTTCATGTGGTGTTTGAATAACCAGGAGCGTCATAAGCGTTTTCTACAACAGGGCCTAAAAGTGGCAAAAGGCGTCTGTACTATTGATGGTGCAGCAGGCAGTTTTGTCATGCGTCTCAACAAAGATACTTTGAAGTCATTGCGGGAGGGTAGCCGTTTATCTTTCATGCTGAAGCCGTTCCGAACCCAGTTAGAATTAACTTACGATATCAGTGACTTCAAGGATATGTACCTGGCTTTGAATGCAAAACCAGCGCCGGTCATCGCAGCCCCGGTTTCCGTTGCACCTGTGGCAAAAATAGCTAAGCTAAAACCTGCCAGAAAATGCTGGGCTGGACCGCCGCCGCAATATAAAAATATAAAATCAGTCGAGTATGACTGTAATGATGCCTCAGCTAAACTCGATGCAGAAACCTGGGTGACGAAACTGGTCAACAAGGAAAAAGAAAAACAGCGCAAGCTGGCTGAAGAGAAAAAACAGAAGGCGCTGGCTGAAAAACTGAAGCAGGAAGAAAAACTGCAAGCTGAAGCGGCAGCGATTGCTGCCAGTGAAGCAAAACAGGCTGAGATCGGTGGTGAGATCGCCATGAAAATGGTCAAGGTATGTGAGAAATACTGGAATAAGGGCGAGCATCGCTGTTACTGTCAGAAATACATCGAGCATGCACCCTCCAGCATTCAGGCAAGTTCGACATGTGAATAGCCCGATGTAAATAGATAGGTGCTTTAAGTCGGTACCTTTATTCGGTAATATAAAGCAACGTTTTAACGCTGCTTTTTTTATGTCCATGGAAGGACGGTATTCAGCAAGGAGCCAGGAAGGCGGTGCGGTTATGTCCATGGAAGGACGGTATTCAGCAAGGAGCCAGGAAGGCGGTGCGAATATGGCATGGATAATGGTGAAACGCTGTCATGAAAAAAATACAGAATTTACTCTTGTCCGCATGCTGTTATCAGGTGTTGTCACCGCTGCTGATGTGGAAGATGCAAAAGAAATAGAATACTCCTCGATATAGATATTAAAAAAATGCCAGATTGTATTATTGTTGGTGGTGGCGCGATCGGTTTATTAACGGCGCGTCAGCTGTTTTTGCAGGGTGTCGATGTGCTGCTGCTGGAGAAAGGGCCGCTAGGCGGTGAGTCT
The DNA here is from genome assembly GCA_030673345.1 of Pseudomonadota bacterium. Taxonomy (GTDB): domain Bacteria; phylum Pseudomonadota; class Gammaproteobacteria; order SZUA-229; family SZUA-229. The sequence goes on along the minus strand of DAOVJH010000036.1, from coordinate 1,360 downwards.
TCCTGGGCGGGTGGCGGAATCATCTCACCGCTGTATCCCTGGCGTTATGCCGACTCGGTCAACGTGCTCGCTGAGCGTAGTAAAAAAATTTATCCTGAACTGGTGCAGACACTGTTCGAAGAAAGCGGAAGTGATTGTGAGCTGATCGATTCAGGCCTGTTTACGGTAGTAAATGAGGGTGAGCAGGATATCCTGAACTGGGCAAAAAAATGGTCGGTCGATGCCAGTTATATCGATGATGTGAATGTTATCCATGATATCGAGGAGTCAGTTGGCGAGGCTGTGGACAAAGGTATCTGGATGCCGGATATCAAGCAGGTGAGGAACCCAAAACTGGTGAAAGCGTTAAAAGCATCATTTGACCACCGGTCTATCCCATATCTTGAAGGTACCGAAGTTGAAGAAATAATTGTCGAGAATGGTAAAGTCTCTGGTGTGCGCACCAGTCAGAAATCTTTTTTTGCCGATAAAGTCATCATCGCCAGTGGTGCATGGAGTGCGCAGTTTAGTGTTACACAGACTTCAGTCGATGTGCTTCCGGTCAAAGGGCAGATGATCATGTATAAAGGTGAGCCTGACCTGGTGAAGCGTATGATACTGTCAGAAGGGCATTACATCATTCCGCGTCGTGATGGCAGGATACTGGCGGGCAGCACCCTGGAAAAGATCGGTTTTGATAAATCGGTCTCTTCCGAAGCGTTAGAGGAACTGCACCATGCGGCAGTCGAACTGGTTCCCCTGTTGGAAGGCCTCTCCATAGAGAGACAGTGGGCAGGATTGAGACCGGGCACTGAAAAAGGCATACCTTATATATGTCATCATGATGATGTCGAAGGCCTGTATGTTCATGCCGGCCATTTCAGGAACGGCATCGTACTGGGTGCGGCTTCGGCTGAGTTGATGGCGGATATCGTTCTGGGCGGACAGCCATGGTGTGATGCAGCACCATATACAATGCATGCGCAGCATTAAATGTATATTGTAGGAGCGGAATCCTGTTCCGCGATTGGCCTTTAATTTGTACAGCGCTCGTGGAACCCATAATTATAAAAGATGGGTCCGCTTCTACAGGTTTATCGTTTGTAAGAAAACGCCGGAATAGCTCCAACTGGTAGAGCGCGTCACTCGTAACGACGATGTTCGCGGTTCGATCCCGCGTTCCGGCACCATATTTATCAGTTTAGCAATAACATGGCATGAATACCGGCCTTCGCCGGTAAAACGTCCGGTTATACTGGTTTAGAAGTTCGGCTTGACCGGTGCATCTTTCTACATAGCCACACTGGACATGATCTCTTCTCTAGCTTCGTCTATATCGCCCCAGCCACCAACACGTACCCATTTGCCTTCGTCTAAATCT
>DAOVJH010000401.1 GCA_030673345.1 Pseudomonadota bacterium | reverse complement strand
GCCAGTCAGGATGAATACCGGTGCCATGCATAACAATAACTGCACGCCCTTTGTCTTCTTCGGCTTCTGTATAAATACCAAGAAAATCATGGCTTCCATTATTCAGCCAGACGGCTTCACCATCGAGAATGGCGTCGACCACCTGGTCAGCCCAGCGCTTCTCTTTTGCAAGGTCAGAAGCAAATGCGTTAAATGAAAGTACCAGTGATGCTGCAATCAGCAGCGTTTTTATCTTCTGCATTATATTAAATCCCAATTAAAACTCAGTTTTCTGTAACCAGGACGACCTCAGCTGACAGGCAACTCAGACCATCATCTTCACCGTAGACATCGACAGACATACCGACTAGCAGATCATTGATACTGATCTCGTTAGTGTTGATCTTGTCAGCCACGGTTTCCAGCTGGAACATATCGGCTTCTTCTACATCAGCACATACATCACCGCTGAAGACATCAGTGACCACGGTAACTGTAATCTCTTTACCCGCAACGTCAACTCCTGCGATGACACCCGAGAGTTTATCTTCCTCTATATCATTGTTAATGATGGCAAATGCCGCCTTAACGTTAGCGACATTATCCAGATCAGGAACAGCCAGTCCAAAGACATCAATATCGGTACCATCGACGATGATACCACTATCGACGACCGTACCTTTTTTATCAAATACACGGGCACCATCGGCGATCGCAACAGGCAATGCTGTCAGTGGCGCGACCACGTCATTATCATCATCTGTCAACATCTCGAAATTACCGCCAACATCAACGATGGATGTTGCCTGCCCGGTAAACATTGCCAGGTTCTGTTCCTGTACATCTGCTGATGCGATAACGATATGCAGGGCATCAACATAGCCATAACCGGCCCTGGCTAATACCGTAGCGATGTCCTCTTCATCGGCTTCTTCTGGCGGTGCAACGACCACTATCTCGTGATCATGAACGACTGTATCTGCAGTCGTCAAAACATTCATACAGCTATCATCGGCAACCAGCGCATCGACTTCACACAGCTGGAAACCGGTATCTGTTTTATCCAGCACCTTACCATTGAGAACCACCAGTTTCAGATCCTCTGCGCCCAGGATGTTGACAAAGATAACCGGGCGGAAAATAAATTTACCATTACCGGTCTCAACGATATGGATAGACTTCTCGGCATCCACATCAAGCTCAATCATCAGGTGACCACCATTTGTCACGTCGAAGGAACCTCTTGGATTCAGATCGATCTTGCCGCCAGCAGGCAGTTTTGCGATATCGATGCTGGAGACCGTGCCGTCAGGATTTAGCTTGATCAGCTCAATCTTGCTAGTTTGCAGGCGGATCTTACTGTATTCGTATGCTGGAATCGTCGTAGTTGATAACAGGTTAGAAAAATTCTGCAGTGCCAGCAGATTAATAACACGGGTCTCATCAAACAGTACAACCTCTTTACACCCGTCATCATCTCCGTCCAGTGCATCGGCGTCATCATCGTCTTCACAAAGTAGACTAACCGATTCCAGCGTCAGATCGATCCGATCGAAATCGGTGGTCGGACCATCGGTGATCAATAGCGAGACACGGCCGGTGCCAGATGTTGTCGCAGCCGTATCAGAGCTGCCGCCGCATGATGCGAGCAGCGACAAAAGCGATGTAACAAAGATTAAAGCGAGTACTGACTGGATTTTCTGATGCGTTTTCATGATTACCACTTTTTTATTCAATTAGATTTATCGATGCACCGGCATCAACACAGTAAAGAAGCACCGTGCAATTACCAACAAACTATATAAGAACCATCTTATTTATACTAAATATAAAATACAATACCCATTCGTCGCATGGGTAAATTCTTTCACAAATAACAGTATGCTAAGCCTTATGAAAGCTTATGAACTTAGCCATTCACTAACACTCAAACCGCATACCTAAATCATACATAAGTAATAAAAAGAGATAAAACATGGGGATACAGAACATGCCAACCGCCGAACAGGCACTGACCGGCCGTGATACACCGATGGCGGTAGCGGATAAACACTTTGTTAACGGAAACGTCCTGAAACCGTCTTTTTGTGATGGATTACAGCAAATCATCTTCGGTATGGGCTGCTTCTGGGGCGCAGAGAGAAAATTCTGGCAACTCGATGGTGTCTACACCACAGCGGTCGGTTATGCAGCCGGTATCACTCCCAACCCTGACTACCAGGAAGTCTGTAGCGGCATG
>DAOVJH010000299.1 GCA_030673345.1 Pseudomonadota bacterium | reverse complement strand
TTGACCATCGGTTTGATGACGGGTTTGTCTTTAGAACGATAGCCTTTGCCGTGGATGATGATGACGTGGCGAAGGCCGAGTGCTTCGCACTCACTGAGAAATTCTAATAGTTCAGTCCTTGCCATCTCGACGGTTAAGCCATGCAGGTCCAGTACGTGTTCGACAGGGTGTTTCCCCTGGCGTAGATTTTTAAGCACTTTATGTTGCAGTCCGCTGCGAGAAAAACTTAGGACATCAGGACAGTCTTCGGTCATTTCAGCCGTCGAAAAGATATCGTCAACTGCAAAACTGTCGTCATCAGTCGGTGACTGGTGCAGAGGTTTTCTTGGTGTTTTTTTATGCTTTATTTTATTATCCGGCTTTAACGGCTTTACGCCGGACATTTCGTCCATAAATAGCGAATCTTCGTCATTATTTGTTGAATCATCACTCATTATTCGGCCTCTGATGCGGTATAGTTAGTGCTTTAAATTTTATTGTATAACCGCTCGAATGTTCCATGAGAACGCTCAATTTAGATATCATAATATGGTTGTTGTAAAAGAAATTAGTATATTAGAAAAGTGTGTCATGTGTCTGTCTGAGCTTTCCCGAAAATCCTGTATTCTTATGAAATATTCAAACTAGTGCACATTCTAGTCTCTAATGATGACGGTTACCGGGCACCGGGTATTGCGGTGCTTGCCGATGCGTTGTCAGCTGAATATGAAATCTCCATCGTCGCGCCGGAACGCAACTGCAGCGGGGCGAGCAACTCGTTGACCCTGGAACGCGGTCTGCGTGCTTGCCAGGTCAGTGAAAACGCCTATTATGTCGATGGTACGCCGACGGACACTGTACACCTGGCGATTACCGGCTTATTGAAAAAAATACCGGATATCGTGGTCTCCGGCATCAATGCCGGTGCAAACATGGGCGATGATGTGCTGTACTCGGGCACCATAGCGGCAGCGATGGAAGGGCGTCACCTCGGCTTGCCTGCGATCGCTGTTTCGATGGATTCATACACACCGCAGCATTATGAGACGGCGGCCACGGCCGTGGTGCAGTTGCTGAAAAGTCTCGATCAGGCATCATTCGCAGCCAATACTATTTTGAATATCAATGTGCCGGATATTGCCTGGTCAGATATCAAGGGTTTTAAAGCGACGCGGCTGGGCAATCGCCACAAATCTGAAGGTATGATCGTACAGGATGATCCCCGTGGTGATCCGATGTACTGGGTCGGCCCGCCCGGGGTGGCGCAGGATGCGGGTGAAGGCACCGATTTTCATGCGGTCAGCGAACATTATGTTTCGGTTACACCACTACAGATCGACCTAACCCGATATAATAGCCTCGACGAATTAGATAGCTGGCTTACCACGCATAATAAATAACATAATCAATAAGCACGAGTAGATGATAAGCAACGATATTCAGGGTATAGGTATGACTTCACAGCGCACGCGCGATCGGCTGGTCGATCGCCTGCGTGAAAAAGGCATCAAAAATGAACGTGTTCTCGAAGTGATGAGAACCACGCCGCGTCATATATTTGTCGATGAGGCGATGGCGCACCGTGCTTATGAAGACACTGCTTTGCCTATCGGTCATGGCCAGACCATCTCACAGCCATACATCGTTGCCCGCATGACGGAGATATTACTGGAGAACGGGGTGCCTGATGTGGTTCTGGAAGTCGGTACCGGTTCGGGTTACCAGTCTGCGATATTGTCGCGCTTAGTACCGAAAGTTTATACCGTCGAGCGCATCAGCGCATTGTTGCAAAAGGCGCGAGAAGCGCATCGTAAGCTGGGTTTGATGAACGTGTTTTCCAAGCACAGTGACGGTTCATGGGGCTGGGCGCCGAATGCGCCTTATCCGGCGATCATGGTGACAGCAGCGCCGAAGACGGTACCCCCCAGCCTGCTCGAGCAGCTGGCAGTCGGTGGCCGCATGGTTATACCTGTCGGTTCAACCCGCGGTGTGCAGGAACTTAAACTGTATACCCGTACGGATGAAGGCGTCGAAGAAGAAATACTGGAGCTGGTCAGTTTTGTTCCTTTACTGGATGGAGCCATCAGTTGATTTTTGCCGGTCTGTACAACAGGATGATGCGATGGGCTTCGCATCCTCATGCTGAGCGTTACCTGATCGCTGTCAGCATTTTTGAATCGATATTTTTTCCGGTACCTACCGCATTGATGGTTGCACCGATGGCGGTGGCGAGACCTGACCGCGCCGTGCGCATCGCATTTATCGCAACATCGATGTCCGTGCTCGGTGGTATCGTCGGATATTACCTGGGTTATTTTGCGATTAACCTGATTGAGCCGATCTTGCAGGACGTGGGTTACTGGGAGAAATACATGACCGCTCAGCGCTGGTTCTCAGAGTGGGGATTCTGGGCGGTGGTCGTCGCCGGTTTCTCCCCCATCCCGTTCAAGCTGTTCACGCTGACCGCAGGCGCGTTATCGATGGCGTTACTGCCTTTTGTGCTGGCAGCGATAGTTGGGCGCTCAGCACATTTTTTCCTGGTAGCATTGCTGATGGCGTGGGCCGGGCCGAAGCTGGAACCTGTGGTATCAAAATATATCGAATGGCTGGGCTGGACAACCGTGGCAATCATCGCCGCTTTCATCTATTTCCATTACGTATAAAACATAGTCATGTTAAGGCAGCGTTGTTTATTTCGGACAACATTCTTATCGATGATTATGCTTGCTGTCGTCATGCTGACGGCCTGCAGCAGCAATGGTAAACAATGGGACCCCGAAGATTATACGGTTAAATCAGGCGATACGATCTACTCTATCGCATGGCGCTACGAGCTTGATCCGGAAGCGTTTGCTGCCTGGAACGGTATCCGTTCATCTCGGTTCATCAAACCCGGGCAGCGTCTGCATACCCGTAAACCGGCTGACTTCGATGCAAACAGAAAAGACAGCCGTGAACAGTCGATAGCTTATGTGCCATCATCGTCAACGAAGCGGGTACGTGTTGCTGGCACCCCGGGTAGTCAGAAGTTGGTTAAAGCCGAAAAAGGGGACACGCTGTATGGTCTGTCCCGGCGGTACGGTATCAGTGTCGAGCGCCTG
>DAOVJH010000193.1 GCA_030673345.1 Pseudomonadota bacterium | reverse complement strand
GTCCCATGGAGAAGATGGCTTACTGTTCGAGTCTGCAACCCCGATAGAAACGGTGACGTTAACCGATTTATTTTTTTTGCGCTTAACTTTTTTATCACTTTTTCTCCTGCTTGCACGGTTTATGATGAAGGGCGTGCGGGCTATTGTTTCACGTAACGTTTCCAGGTGCGGTAATGCCTCTTCACGGTTCTTACCGTTGAATACGACAGAAAATTCTTCACCGCCATAACGATAGGAAGTACCTCCGCCGGTAACCTTATTCAGTTTTGTCGCGATCATGCGTAGCACGGCATCGCCAGTATCGTGTCCGTAGGTATCGTTAAATTTTTTGAAATGATCAACGTCTAACATGGCGACAGTGTAGGTGCCGCCCATCTTCTGAAACTTCTCACGCAGTGCGCGTCTTGCGGGTAACTCGGTTAGTTCATCCAGGTAAGCCATGCGCCAGGATTCTTGCAGCACGGCATACAGGCACATCATCAGTGCGGCACTGCTAAATATATTAAGGCTTTGATCTGTGCCTCCAAAATGCAGTTGAAATGCAAGCATGATCAGGATGCCCATGCCTGCAGACATATGCGGGGATGGTCGGACGAAATTAAGTACTAGCATGGACATGAAAACAGCCAAAGTGGTGAAGAGTACCGTCTGAGATTGTTGTGTCCAGTCAAAATAGCGTGCAGGCAGCCAGTCTGTGAGGAGCGCATGTCTGGCCCATTCGGGTGACAGGTTTGTTATTACGATCGAAGCCAGGATAGCTGAGGCGATTATCATGTAAGCAGGTATCGCCCTTATGCTTATTATGCCTCGATCCGGCAGAACCGTTACGACCAGTAACATCAGTGGCAGCAGGCCTGAAAGTAAAGCCTGCTCTAATGCCGTATCTGTCAGTTCAAGGCCAAGCGCTATATTGGCGATGGCTATCAGGGTTACATAGAAAAACACGGGGCTGCGGTTAAAGTGTATGGCCAGGCTGATGGTTAACGCCGCAAGCAAGACAGGGAGAAATATTATCCCATTGATGAGGACATGAGGTAATTGAGAATATACCTGGTAGACGTAAGATGATATCGCTAACAGTATCAGGATCGGGATAAGGTTTTTTATAGTTCTCATTTGAAGACGCTTTTCTGGCATCGTTGATTGACATCATTAAGATATAGCACAGTTAGGTGCCAATCTTTTTCAAACCGGATAAAAAAGTAGGGTTAGTTAACGCTTTCCGTTATCATGTGAATAGCTGATATCTGATTTTGTGAAATATAGGGCTCGTGCTGTCGTTTAGCGCTGTCTTTATTTTTTAACCGGTCAAAATGAAACCAAACACATGCTGAAACAAGTCAATATAGATATGGAAGATGCCCTGATATTTCTCCCGGGCGTGAAGCTGTTTATCAAACTTGATAACAGGATTATCAGTGATATAGCAAAGCATATGAGCATACATCGCTATGAGGCGGGTGAGCACCTGATAAAACGGGGTGAGCCTGGTGAGTACATGCTTATCATCAAGCAGGGAAAGGTGAAGGTCGGCCTCGAAGATAAAGATATCGAACTTGGCAAAGGGAGTGTTATAGGTGAGATAGCATTGTTGTCTGGTACGCCGAGCAAGGCTGATGTCGTCGCACTGACAGGCACTGAAGCACTGGCATTATATCGGGATGATTTTCAGACATTGATGGAGCAGCACACCGAGTTGGCTACGGTGATGACCAACCTGATGAAGAGCAGGATGTTTGGCTCTGACGGCATCAATCGGCTGGGAAAATACAAGATACTCAGCCAGTTGGGCGAAGGTGGTATGTCGATCGTCTATAACGCGTTGGATACCGAGCTGGGGCGTGAAGTAGCAATTAAGATGCTGAAGTATGAAATCGCATCTAAAATAGATTTTAAAAAGCGTTTCAAGCAGGAAGCGATAACCATAGCCAAACTGACCCATCCGAATATATTGCACGTGATAGAGACCATCGATGATTATTCGACTTCATTTATCGTCATGGAAAAGCTCGACGGCTATGATCTGAAATATTACCTCCAGGAACAGGGCGTATTCAGTGGCAAACAGACCTGCGATATTATCGGTCAACTGGCACTTGCACTGGAATATGCCGGCAGCAAACAAAATGGCGGCATTATTCATCGTGATATAAAACCGGCAAACATCGTGCTCGATTACCAGGGTAATGTGAAGTTGATGGACTTTGGCATCGCTACTACCAGTGATGATGCAAATAAGAATTTTGAAGGCACCATACTGTATACGGCACCTGAGGTATTACAGAAAAAACCATTTAATTACCGCATCGATGTCTATGCCCTGGCGATAACGGCTTATGCCATGCTGACCGGAAAGACACCATTCAGGGCGCCCACAATGTTAGGTATCGCGCAGAAAACGATCAATGATGAGCCGGCTGACATAAAAACACTTGTTTCAGATGTCCCTGATGGTCTGGCAGAGTTTATAAGACGCGCATTGATCAAAGATCCTGCACAGCGAATTTCGAACTGGAGTGAGATACAGGCGCTGCTTGCATCAGGTAAGGGGCATAAAGTTGACCTGCTTGCTAATAGTGATATGGATATGGCGGTCGTCATCAAAGTAAAGACAGCGGGTATCGATACAGCGCTTTTGATAGATGAACTGCACCAGGTGTTGAAGGTCCATCATGCAAGATATGAGTTAGAAGTTGTTGAGAAGGAAAGTCTCGATCTTGATTTTACATTATGAGTGAAAATGGTTACGGGGCTTCACCTGCGGTATGCCACTGCAGCGTGTCCTGGACTTTCCTTGAGGGTTCAGTCGGTAATACGGTTGAAGATTTTTACAGCACTATTTTGAGAATACACGATGATTAGTATTGGCCATGTTTCTGAGCTGGAAGTTGTAAAACAGGTAGAGTTTGGTTTCTATCTTGATGCCGGGGATATCGGTGAAGTCTTGTTGCCAAATAAGTATGCGCCTGATGATCTTGTCATTGGCGATACCATCGAGGTCTTTATTTATCTCGACTCAGAAGGCCGGCCGGTGGCAACAAATCAGGAGCCCAGGGCAGTAGTCGGCGAGTTTGCCTATCTCGAGGTTGTAGATACTACTGCCGTTGGTGCGTTTTTAGACTGGGGGCTGGATAAAGATATATTAGTGCCTTTTGCTGAGCAGCACAGACCGATGGAGGTCGGGCATTCATATCTGGTGTATATTTTTATCGGTATCGATGGCCGTATTATGGCTTCTTCAAAGATTGATAAATTTCTCGATGATGAAAAGCCTCATGATTTCAGACCACAACAGGCGGTTGATCTGATCATCGCTAACAGTACTGACCTCGGTTATAAGGCGATCGTTAACAATAGTCATTGGGGTGTGTTGTATAAGAATGAAGTGTTTCAGCGCTTGAGTTTTGGTCAGTCTATCAAAGGTTTTATCAAGCATGTCAGGCCAGATGGCAGGATAGATTTGAGCCTTCAGGGTGGTCAGGAAACCCGCGATAAGAATGCCGGGATTATTTTAAATCACCTGAGAAAACAGAATGGTTTTGCAGCGGTGCACGACAAGTCAGATCCGCAATTAATCTCTGATATTTTTGGTATGAGCAAAGGTGCATTTAAAAAAACTATCGGTGGCCTGTACAAACAAAGAATTATCAGTATCGAAAAAGATGGGATTCGCCTGATAGAAAAGTAAGGCTTACTGCTTTTAATGCGATCGGCAGTTTGTTTATTCTTTGTATGTTACGTACCGGTTTCTACCTTCAGCTTTTGCGGTATATAAAGCTTTATCGGCTTTATTGATAAATTCTTCTATGGAGCTGGCCTTCGAAGGAACCTGGCTGACGATGCCTGCGCTGATAGTTACATGATCGCAGACCTCGGATGTCTTGTGGAATATCCTGAGTCTCTCCAGTTCTTTCTGAAATATCTTTATTGCCTTTTCAGCGGCTTTGTCATCGATACCTGACATGACGATAATGAATTCCTCGCCACCATAGCGGGCGACGGTATCGCTTGCACGTCTAAAGGTTTCTTTCATCAAGATTGAGATGTCTTTAAGGCACTTATCGCCAGCCTGGTGTCCATAAGCGTCGTTGTAATCTTTAAAATGATCAACATCTATTAATATGCACGAAAATGTCTTGTCATCAGAAGCGATTCGCTGAGAGTGTGCTTGATGGTTTTATCGGCACTTTTTCTCTGTTGATTGACTCTAATCAACATACTTATCGCTACTATCTGCAAACTGTATGGGTATCG
>DAOVJH010000252.1 GCA_030673345.1 Pseudomonadota bacterium | reverse complement strand
GACCCTGGCCTGATTGCCGATGGCCGCGATATGGGGACTGTGGTGTTCCCGCAATCAGTATTGAAGATTTATTTGACTGCAAGTGCCGAAGAAAGGGCACAAAGACGCTATAAGCAGTTGAAAGGCAAGGGAATAGATGCTAATCTCTCATCCCTCGTTGAAGAATTACGTATTCGTGATGAGCGCGACATGAATCGGAAGACAGCACCGCTGAAACCGGCTTCAGATGCCATCATCATCGATACGACCTCACTCGATATCGAGCAGGTGACTGATGAAGTCATGCATTGGGTGGATCAACGGGTAGCTTAAGTGCTATTAGCACGGCTGGCTATTGTTACAACAAGCTGCTCAAAAAGGCGGTCTGTCGCTAGGCAGGCCATTATATTAACTAACAGTGTTCTCATTTATTGATGTTCCGGCTCGTATGCTGGATCTAACCAACGATAAATAAACACACAATCAAGAAATTATTATTATGTCAGAAAGTTTTGCAGAATTATTTGAAGAAAGTCTAGCTCAAACCGATATGAGTGCCGGCAACGTTGTCCTTGGTACTATTGCCGATATCTCTGACGGATACGTAATCGTATCTGCCGGTTTGAAATCAGAAGGTGTTATCCCCGTTAGCCAGTTCATGAACCTTCAGGGTGAAATTGAAGTCAGCATCGGTGACGAAGTTGAAGTGGTATTAGAAGCCGTTGAAGATGGTTACGGTGAAACCCGTCTATCTCGCGAAAAAGCGAAACGTGCTAAAGCATGGATTACACTAGAAAAGTCTTTCGAAGCCGAAGAAATTATTACCGGCATCATCACAGGCAAGGTCAAAGGCGGCTTTACTGTTGAATTGGGCGATATCCGCGCATTCCTGCCAGGTTCATTAGTTGATGTACGTCCGGTTCGCGACACAGCGTACCTGGAAAACAAAGAACTTGAATTTAAAGTTATCAAACTTGACCAGAAGCGTAACAACGTTGTGGTATCTCGTCGTGCAGTTGTTGAGAACGAGTACAGCGAAGAGCGTGAAGCACTGCTTAACAGCATCGAAGAAGGCAAGCCGATCAAAGGTGTGGTTAAAAACCTTACCGATTACGGTGCGTTCCTTGATCTTGGCGGTATCGATGGTCTGTTACACATCACAGACATGGCATGGAAACGTGTGCGTCATCCTTCTGAAATCGTTGAAGTTGGTCAAGAGATCGACGTTATGGTTCTTAAGTTTGACAAAGAGAAGACTCGTGTATCTCTCGGTCTGAAACAGTTAGGTGATGATCCATGGGCTGAAATCGCTCGTCGTTACCCAGAAGGTTCACGCCTGTTCGGTAAAGTCAGCAACATCACTGATTACGGTTGTTTCGTTGAGATCGAAGACGGTGTTGAAGGTCTGGTTCACGTATCTGAAATGGACTGGACGAATAAAAACGTCAACCCTGCGTCTGTAGTTACATTAGGCGAAGAAAAAGAAGTGATGATCCTGGATATCGACGAAGAACGTCGCCGTATTTCACTGGGTATGAAACAGTGTCAGGCGAATCCATGGGATGAGTTCTTCGCATCACACAACAAGGGCGACAAAGTTGTTGGTACCATCAAATCTATTACAGATTTCGGTATCTTCGTTGGCCTTAACGGTGAGATCGACGGTCTGATCCATATGTCTGACATCTCCTGGGATGAGACAGGTGAAGATGTTGCTCGCAACTTCAAGAAAGGTGACGAGATCGAAGCAGTTGTACTTTCTATCGATGCTGAGCGTGAGCGTATCTCACTGGGTATCAAGCAGATGGAACAGGATCCAATTTCTACATTCATCGCTGCAAACAAGAAAGGATCTATCGTCATAGGTACTGTTGTATCTGTCGATGCTAAAGCTGCAATTATTGACCTGGGTGACGGCGTAGAAGGTACATTACGTGCTTCTGAGTTATCACGTGATCGCGTTGAAGATGCGAGCACAATACTGAAAGTCGGTGAAGAAGTTGAAGCTAAACTGATGGGTGTTGATCGTAAGAACCGCGGTATCGCTCTGTCGATCAAAGCGAAAGACTACGATGATGAATCTGAAGCACTGAGAGATTTCTCAGACAGCCAGGATGCATCAGCAGGTGCAGCGCCAACATTAGGTGATTTAATGAAAGAGCAGATGAAGTCCAATGATTAATAGAGCGGACTAATTCTGCATATTGTCATCTCGACCAGAGGGAGAGATCTTGCGCACTAAACCGTTAAGATCTCTCACTTGTTTCGAGATGACACTATAATGTATATTAATTATCAGTTTTAATAAGAGGAAGGTAACAAGTATGGCTGAAGAGATGCAAACAGATGCAATGATGAAATCAGAATTGATTGAACGCATTGCACGCAAGCAAAGCCATCTGGCATACAAGGATGTAGAGCTGGCAGTTAAAAGTATTATGGAGCAAATGAGTAATTCATTGTCCAGCGGTGAGCGTATCGAGATACGCGGATTTGGTAGTTTCTCTCTACACTACCGTCCACCTCGCTCTGGCCGTAATCCAAAAACAGGCGGTTCAGTCGCCTTGCCAGGCAAGCATGTGCCGCACTTCAAACCCGGTAAAGAACTACGTGAACGGGTCAATGCGTCTATGCTGAAAGAAAACGAATCTAATAACGTTTAATTCGAAAGTCTGGTTACCTATTTAAACAGGATGGCACTGGTGTATATACACACGTCATCTGCCTCCTTACAAATTAATTTATCAAACGCTTTTCCGTGTTAAAACCACGTGAGCTGGAACTGAAACAACAACGTGTTTGATTTTTCACAACTGCCTGTCTGGTCCCTCGCGTTGATTCCGATCGCTATCGGGTTCTTATGGCTGTTATTTCGTACCACGCAGACACACAAACGACAACAGTCGACACTATCTTCAGAATATTTTAAAGGCCTGAACTATCTTCTTAACGATGAGCAGGGCAAGGCACTCGATATATTCGTAAAACTGGTCGAGTCAAACTGGGACACCGTCGATACTCATTTTGCCCTGGGAAAAATCTATCGCAGAAATGGTGAGATGGATAAAGCCATCAAGATCCACCAGGGTCTTATCGCAAGGCCGTCATTACCTGAACGTTATCGCAGTAAGATTTTACTGGAACTGGGCTATGACTATCTGGGGGCAGGCTGGTTCGATCGCGCTGAAGGGTTGTTCAAAGAAGTGCTGATCCAGGATAAAAAATCAAAACAGGCACGCCAGAATCTTATCCTTATCTATCAGCAGGAAAAAGACTGGTTTAAAGCCATCGACATCGCGGTTGATCTGTTTTCAGAAAATCCACAGGAAACGGGGCCGATGATCGCCCAGTATTATTGTGAACTGGCCAATATCGCAAAAACAAAAGGCGATATAAAACAGTTAGAAACCTACGCGAACAAAGCACTGCGATATGATGCGGACTGTGTCCGGGCAACAATATTATTGGCCGATCAGGCAAAAGCCGCCGGCGACGATAAAAAAGCGATCTCACTCTATGAGAACATAGAAAAACAGGATGCAGAATCCATCATACTGGTGATCGATTCGATGCTTGAGTGTTACGCCAAACTGTTTTCAGAAAACAAACTT
>DAOVJH010000462.1 GCA_030673345.1 Pseudomonadota bacterium | reverse complement strand
CCGTGCATACTAATGGCCGACATGTTTGCCGGGCTTGCTAAAGAATTTGCGGAACAATTTATATTTGCCAAGGTTGATATAGATGAGAACAGCGAGCTCAAAGAACAGTACAACATCAAAAATGTACCGACTCTGAATATCTTCGTCGACGGCAAGGTTGTAGTGTCAGAAGAGGGTGGACTAAACGAAGAAGAAGCCAGAGCTCTGTTGAAAGGTTTCGATATCGTTAACGAGACCGAAGAAAAACGCATGCAGGCGCGTCAGCTTCACATGCAGGGTGATACCCATGACGCCATCATGTTGCTGACACTGGCCATACAGCAAGACCCGTCAAATACGAATGTAGCGTTGGACATGGTTCAGATCTTTATCGATATGGGCGAATTAGAACAGGCGCATGGTCTGTTCAATCGATTGCCTGATGAGGTTAAGAATAGTGAAACCGGGCTCAGCCTCACTGGGCAGCTATGGATAATCGAAGAAGCGAGTAAAACGGCAGGTTTGGATGCATTAAATAAAGTATTGCTCGCTGATCCAGATGATTACAAGGCCCGTTTTGATTGCGCAATATGTGAGATAGCACAACATAATACGCAACAGGCACTAGCTCACCTGTTCTATATTCAGCAGAACAATGCCGAATTCAAAGAAGGTGCTGCCAGGGAGATGATCATCACCATCATCAATACCATCGCCCCCAATAACCCTGAGATGGCGCAGCAATATCGAACAAAACTGGCAGGTATGCTGTCGGTTTAAACGTAGAACAGGGGTCGTAGGGATTTAGTTTTATCCGTTACTGTATATAGTTAAATAATAATCCCTTCGCTCCTTTAACTCGATGTAGAATATTACTATCAACAATTGATTGCTGCAGGTGATGCTGGTGTCAATTACACGTCGACAATTTATTAAAACTCTGGCTATCGCCGGATCATCCCTGGGATCGGCTCTGTCTGCCAGTCACAGTCATTCTGCTTTATCTCTTTCCACTGCCTCTGCCGGCAGGCACATGCGCATTATTCCATCTACCGGTGAAAAAATTCCTGCTATTGGTCTTGGTTCGTGGTTGACCTTTGCTATCGATGTTGACGATAAGGAAGAGCTGGATAGCCGTATTGCTATCTTGCGTGAATTTTTAGTGCGTGGTGGCGGGGTGCTGGATTCTTCCCCCATGTATGGTGTTGCCCAGGAGGTGATCGGTAAAGGTCTCAAGCGTATCGGACAGCATGATAGTCTGTTTTCTGCGACCAAGGTGTGGACCACGGGCAACCGCCAGGGGTTTATCCAGATGGAAGCGTCACATGAGCTGTGGGGTTTAGACAAACTGGATCTGATGCAGGTGCATAACCTGCTTGACTGGGAAGCACACTTACCGACGTTGCATACTATGAAGCAACAGGGCGCTATCCGTTATGTTGGCGTAACCACGTCTCATGGCCGGCGGCATGATGAGTTGGAACATATCATGCGCACGCAACAACTGGACTTTGTGCAGTTCACGTACAATATGCTGGATCGGGAAGTGGAAAAAACTTTATTGCCGTTAGCAAAAGACAGGGGTATCGCGGTGATTATTAATCGGCCGTTTCAGCGTGGCGGTCTTTTTGGCAGGTTTGATAAGTACCCGTTACCCGATTGGGCGAATGAAATAGATTGTGCGAACTG